>CAZEKN010000001.1:0-5239 GCA_964512755.1 uncultured Desulfatibacillum sp.
CGCCAAGTTGCGCATGACCTCCAGCACCTCGTTGATCATCTCCGGATCGAGAGCCGATGTGGGCTCGTCGAAGAGCATGACTTTCGGCCGCATGCATAATCCGCGGGCGATGGCAACGCGCTGCTGCTGACCGCCCGAAAGCTGGGCCGGGTATTGGTGCAGCTTGTCGCCCAAGCCGACTTTTTCCAGGGAATACCGTCCCATGTTCTCCGCCTCTTTCCTGGCAATTTTGCGGACTTTCATGGGCGCCAGGGTCACGTTCTGCAGGGCGGTCATGTGAGGGTAAAGGTTGAACTGCTGGAAGACGAAACCGATCTCGGCTCTGAGTTTGGTCATGTTGGTCTTCGGATCGTGGACCTTCATGGCATCGACGACGATTTCGCCCTTCTGGATGGATTCCAGCCGGTTGATGCAGCGGATGAGCGTGCTTTTTCCCGAACCGCTCGGGCCGCAGACCACCATCACCTCCGCTTGAGCGACTTTGAGGTTGATGCCTTTCAACACGTTGAGATCGCCGAACCACTTGTGGACGTCCTTGAATTCGATCATCGTCCCCTGCGCGCTATACCTTTCCACGGCTATATCCCGATGACATGCGTTTTTCCAGGCTGTTGGACAGCTGAATGAGCGGATAGCAGATAATGAAGTACAACAGCGCCACCAGCCCGAAAACCAGCAAGCCCTGTGGAACGCGCTGCACTGTGAGCCAGCCGACCCGGGTAACGTCCACCACGCCTATGGCCGATACGACTGAAGAATCCTTAATCAGGAGCACATACTGTCCGACCAGCGGCGGCAGAATGACGCGCATGGCTTGGGGCATGATGACATTGCGAAGCTGTTGGTACCAGTTCAAACCGGTCGAGATGGCTGCCTCCCGCTGGCCCCAGGGAACGGCCTGGATTCCTGCTACGACGATTTCGCAGATAAAACAGGCTGCCAAATTCGTTAGCGCGATCACGGCTGCAGGAAACGCCTCCAGCTGAATGCCGAATTCAGGCAGAATGAAAAAAATGATGAAGACCTGAACCAGAAACGGAGTCCCGCGGATGATGTCCACCCAGGCGCCGACGAGTGCCTTCAATATCCGGTTTTGCGAGGAACGGATGATGCCCCAGAGGAAACCCAAAAGAGTGCCAACGACAAGGCTGATACCCGATACGGCGATCGTCATCCACAGCCCCTTGAGGAAAAAGGGCAGACTGTGCATCAACTGTTCTATATAGAAGCCCCACATGAGTACTTCGCCGCCACTGTCTGAATTCGGTTTTCAGGCCTGCATGTAGATCAGCCGTTTCCGGGACCAGGCCGTCATCCATTTCAGCACGTAATAGATCAAAAGATAAAAAACCGCCGAGGTTAAAAATCCCTCGGCCGGCATAAACCGCTCCGAGGTCATGATCTGGCCCGCGCGGGTCAGCTCCGGCAATGAAATCAGCGACAGCAGCGCCGAATCCTTCACCAGCACAATAGCCTGGCCCAGCATCGGCGGCAGGGTCACGCCGATGGCTTGCGGCAGGATGATATGCCGCATACGCTGGAAGTAATTCAGGCCGGAGGCGACGGCGGCCTCGACCTGACCGTGGGCGATGGACTGGATTCCGGCACGGATGATTTCCGCCATGTACGCCCCGCTGTTCAGAGCGAGCGCCAAAATACCGGTAGCGGCTTCGGACAAGCGTATGCCCAACGAAGGCAACCCGAAGTAAAAGAAAAACAGTTGGACCAGCAAGGGAGTAGAGCGGATGCTTTCGATATAGGCGCCGGCAACAATAGCGATCAGCTTGCGGCGCCCGATGCGCATACTGCAGGCCAGTGTGCCGGTTACCAGCGCGCCGAAAAGTCCGGCGGCCGATAGCCAGAGCGTGGCGAGAAAACAGCTCCAGAAGAGAGGCAGATACTCAAAGATCACTCTGAAGTTAAACGTCTCAAGCATAGAGCGGTTTACGAAACAGTTTCAACATTAAAGGGCGGCCTGGCCATGGTCATTGTTGTTGGAAACGATGACCGCAGACGCCATGGCAGCGGGTTGCAGCCTTCACATTGCTGGCAGCCTGGAAAATTGGGGCCGCCTGATCCGGGCGGCCCCAATTGCCGATAACATGAAACCGCTTATGGCTTCGTTAGTGGTCTTTTTTCCAGTCCAGACTGTTGACCCAATAGTTCAGATTCTGGTCAAGCCGGCCGTCAAGCCCCGCATTGTGGAAGAAGAGGTTCACCAGTTCAAGCAGGTCCTGGGAATCGTAGCGCACCGCAAAAGCCAAAGGTTCCTTGGAGAGCATGTCCGGTAGGATGCGGATGCTGTTGGGCGGATAATTGGCCAGCCCGCCTATTACAGCAGAGGCATCGTTGACCCCGAAATCCGCCTGCCCTTGCATCACGGCGTCCAGCAACAGGGGGCCGCCGCCTTTGTAGGATTTAAGTTCAGCCTGCGGGAAGGTTTTCTTGGTGACGGTCTCACCGGTCGAACCGAGCAGTACGGCCGCTTTCAAATTGGCCTTCTTGGCATCCGCGATGGCTTTGATCGGGCTGTCAGTCTTTACGAAGGCGACGGCGCCGGTGTACATGAAAGGCTTGGTAAAGCCGATTTTCATGGCGCGCTTGACCGTAGGTGTCATGTCGGCGGCCAGGATGTCGGCCTTCTTGGAGAGCAGCGCCGGGATGAGCCCGTCCCAATCGAAATCCAGGAAGGTCACCTTCACGCCCATATCCTTGGCCAGCATTTCGCAAAGCTCGATCGAGCTTCCGGTGCGTTTGCCGTTCTTGTCGATAAAGCTGAAAGGAGGCCCCTGGGTTTGGCAGGCGACCCGCAGCTCACCCCTTTGAGCAATTTCCTCGAGTGTGCCCGCCACTGCCAACGATGCAAACCCGATCACCATTAAAAACGCGATTAACCATTTAACACGTTTCATGACCTCTTCCTCCTTGATTTTGGGTTGGTTGCAGTCCTACTCCATCTCTTCCGTAACGACGATCCCCCTCTGGGCCAGCGCGGCCATGAACGGGGCATACGGGACATGCAGGGCAGGATTGAGAACACCTTTCTGGTCGATTTCACCGCCGGCGATCATCTGGGCGACGATGCTGGCCGGGAATCCAACTCCCAGGCTCATGCCGTAGAGGCCTGATTTCAGGTCGCGTTCGATGACCAGCGCGGTCTTCAGGGTCTTGGGGCGGCCGTCTTTGATTCCTGAGAAGACATTGTACATGGCGACGACATCCTTTTCGCCATCCTGGTATTGAAGTTGGGGTTCCAGGAGCTTAACCATGAACTGGTGCGGCGTTACGGCGCAGTCCAAGCCTTTCAAAGGCTCATCGGAGAGCAGGCCCAGGCGTTTCAAAGGCCGCCAGAATGCAGCCCATCCCGGCCAGCGCAGGAGATAGCGCCCAGCCTCGCGGATTCCGGGCGTCACCCCGAGCAGGTCGGTGTAGAACACGGCGTCCCCGTTCGGCACCGCTTCCATGTCGCCGAGGCCTGGGAACGGGATCGTATGAATCAGTTCGGACTCGTGCTGCTGCTCGGCCGGCACCTCGATTTTTTCGCCCGCTCGGATGAAAACCGATGCCCGTTTCTGGGAACGCAGCACCATGTCGAAATTCCAGCTGATCTTGTAGTCAAGCGGATTGGTGCACGCTTTTTTTTCGGGGAAGCCCCCGCAGTAGGAATTCAGCAGGTGCAGCTCGTCGAACTGGCGCACGGCATGCCCGCAGATGACGAGATCGATGCCGGGATCGAGACCGCATTCCGGCATGAGGCTGACGCCGGCGGCCCGAGCGGGTTCGTGCAGGTGGTGGATCGGCTTGCCGTAGTTCGTGCTGACCAGCGGCACCCTGACCTCCAGAGCCGCCTCGAAGGCATTGACCATGAAGGGCAGCGGCAGGAAATCAATGACGGCGTCGAAGCCCTGCTTAAAGAGGGACACCAGTGCCTGCTTTGAGGCCCCATCCACCTGGACCGGTTTGATCTTGGCGATGTCGGTAATCGCCGCCATTCGGTTCCAGTCCTTCAGGCTGTAATCGGCGCAAACAACTTCTTGAACCCGCGTGCTGCGCGCTAAGTCCAAAAGCGCTGCCTTGCCCTGCATACCCAGCCCGCCTAAAACCGCTATTCTCATGGAGTCTCCTGATGGGGAGGAAACGATTTAATGGCGGCAGTAAATCGATATTCAGAGCTTTTGTCAACATGGAAATCGGAGCGGAAGGAACAGATTTGAGCCGGCGAAAGCGCTAATCAAGGCAAGCATGCCACGGTCTTTTATAAAGTGGAAAAAACCGCAGTTTGTGAAATTCAAAGACTGACCGTTACGTAATAGCCCTGTTCGCCGCGCTGGATCAGTAGGACAATCGATTTCTTCTGGCGGGATTTGGCCAGCGCTTTCCGGAATTCCTCGCGGTTGGAAACGCCGGTATCATCGATCTGGCGAATAACATCCCCCGTTCGTGCGCCGATGCGCGCCAAATAGGATCCTGTCTTTACTTCAGAAACGACGACACCTTCCCTGATCGTGATCCGGAAATCTCGACGGATTTTTGGGGTCAGCTCTTCAACCTTGATCCCGAGCAGACTCCAAGCAAGCTCATCCGCGCGCTCGATGGGAAACTCTTTGGTCTTTAAGTTAATCATTCGGGTCTGACCGCCGCGCCAGGTCTGGATTTCGATCGTTTCGCCGGTAGTTACATCTTTTGAGGCCGCTAAATAGTCTTCAAGCCCTGCGATCCTTTTATTCCCGATGGCCATTAGGATATCGCCTTCGAGCAGCCCGGCGCGCTGAGCCGGGCTTTCGGGCTCTATGGTTTTGACCATGACGCCTTTCCGGCCGGGGTAGTTCAGGTAGCGGGCGATTTTTTCATCCAGCTCCTGGACGACCACGCCGATCCAGGCCTGTTTCACCTCTCCATATTCGATGAGGTCGGAAACGATGCGCTGGGCCTTGCCGATGGGGATGGCAAAACCGATGCCCTGAGCTTTGGCATAGATCGCGGTGTTGATGCCGATCAGCTCCCCGTTGATGTTGAGCAGCGGGCCGCCGCTGTTGCCGGGATTGATTGAAGCGTCGATCTGAATGAAATCCTGAAACACACGATCATCGGCACGGATGCTCCGGTTCAAGGCGCTGATCACGCCGGTGGTGACTGTATGTGAAAAGCCGAATGGGTTGCCGATAGCGATCACTGTCTCGCCGATCATAAGGTCATCGCTGTTCCCCATGGCGATGGACGGCAGCTTTTCGCGGGGATC
>CAZEKN010000001.1:5339-22590 GCA_964512755.1 uncultured Desulfatibacillum sp.
CCGAAACCCGAAAACGGGTTGGCGCGGGCGCGGGCTTCAAAAGCCGTACTGATATTCACCACGGCTGGGCTGACCTTGCGCACGGCCCTCACCACCGCACTCTCGCGCAGGTTGTCGGGCGCGGCTTCAACCGCAAGAGGCTGAACTAATAAATATATCAAAAGGAAGGCGCAATGCCGGCTGACCCGGCTCAACCAACGAAAAGGGTTTGTTGATTTTAAATTTGGCTTTTTCATTGATCTGGGATAAATGTATAAATTTTTGAACATTATATACACCGCTCCCCATAACAGCAACCTTACAAAAAATACGTTGATGGAAAAAAGCTTAGACTTTCTTGCCTCCATTGAAAAGCCGAGCCGGTACCTGGGTTCCGAAATCAACGCCATTCGCAAGAGCGCAAACGATACGAAACTGCGTGTGGCACTGTCTTTTCCGGATCTTTATGAAATCGGCACGTCTCATTTCGGACTTCAGATCCTTTATCACATTCTCAACAGCCAGCCGAATGTCGCCGCCGAAAGAGTTTTTGCACCGGCTCTGGATATGGAAGCCTACCTCCGCCGTTCGGAAAGGCCCCTATTTTCCCTTGAATCTCATACGCCCCTGAACCGGTTCGACATCATCGGCTTCAGCCTATTGTATGAGCTGAATTACACCAACATGCTCACCATGCTGGAGCTTTCAGACATTCCATGGCTGGCGGCCGAACGGGATTGGTCCCATCCGATCGTGATCGCCGGTGGCCCATGCACCTGCAATCCCGAGCCGGTGGCCGAATTTTTTGATGCCATGGTTGTGGGCGACGGAGAGGCCGTGGTGGTCGAGCTGGTGCGGGCATGGTTCGAGTGGAAGCAATCTGGTGCCCGCGACCGTCAGGCTCTTCTGGAACGCTGGTGCGTCATCGAGGGCGTGTATGTCCCTAAGTTTTTCGAAGCGCGCTATGATGCCTCCGGGTTACAGGCGGTTGTTCCGCGGTTTAATAGCTATACGACCGTCAGGCGGGCGATCACCGGAGACCTGGATAAAGCGCCTTTCCCGAATCACCCGGTAATACCCTTTGGGAAACCGGTCCACGACCGGCTGCGGATCGAAGTTTCACGCGGATGCACGCGTGGGTGCCGGTTCTGTCAAGCAGGAATGCTTTACCGTCCGGTGCGGGAACGTTCGCCGGGAAAAGTCTTTGACCTGGCCGTACAAGCCCTGGCGGCCACTGGCTATGAGGATCTGTCGCTCCTGTCGCTCAGTACGAGCGACTATGGCTGCATCGTTCCCTTGATGCAGCGCTTGATGGACCGCTATGCCTCCGAACGGGTGGCAGTTTCGCTTCCGTCGCTGAGGGCTGGCACTCTGTCTCCCGACCTAATGGATCTTATCCGGAAGGTTCGTAAGACCGGCTTCACGATAGCTCCGGAGGCCGGAAGCCAGCGACTTAGGGACGTAATCAACAAGAACATCAGCGAACCCGAAATCATCGAAACCGTGGGAGGCGCATTCCGGATGGGGTGGCAGCTGATCAAACTTTACTTCATGATCGGCTTGCCTACTGAGTGCGATGAGGATCTTGATGCCATGGTGGATCTTGCATTTCGCCTGCGCAAGCTCAAGGGGCCGGCCGGCCGCCGGGGCCAGATCAATATCAGCGTGGCCACATTCATTCCCAAACCCCATACGCCGTTTCAATGGGCGGCTCAACTGACGCTGGCTGAATCCCGCGAACGGCTCAGATGGCTTCAGGAAAGACTGAAGTCCGCCGGCATCGAATTCAAATGGCAAAACCCGGAGATGAGCCGACTGGAGGGGATCTGGGCCAGAGGCGACCGCCGGCTCGGGCCGGTTCTGCGGGCCGCACATCGTCGTGGATGCCGGTTCGATGGATGGAGCGACCAGTTGAACGTTAGGGCATGGATGGAGGCGTTTGCCGATGCAGGGGTTGACCCGGACTTCTACTTGACCCGGGCGCGAGATATTCGGGAGCCGCTTCCATGGGATCATATCGACATTCTGGTCGATAAGGGGTTCCTGGCTTCCGAATGGAAAAAAGCGCTTGCCGCATCCGGTCTGACCGCCGACTGCCGCTTCGGTGCGTGCAATGCCTGCGGAGTCTGCGATTTCAAGACGACCGCTCCCCGGATCCATTCCCAAATGGCACCTCAAGGCGGTCAAACCAGCCATTCAAACAGCTTGTGCACAGCCGTCACCTATCGCAAGCTCCAGGTTTCCTATTCTAAGCTTGGTCCAGCACGTCTTTTCGGGCACCTGGAGTTGGTCAACGTTTTTATCAGAGCGTTGCGGCGCGCCGGGATTTGCTTGAAATACTCTGAGGGGTTCCACCCGAAACCCAGGATTGCCTTTAACAATCCGCTCCCCACCGGAATGGAGAGCGAAGACGAGCGCATGATCATCAGTGTTGCCGAGAGCGTGGCTCCACCCGCGCTGGTGAAAAGATTGAATGCCCAGCTTCCGGAAGGGTTGCATGTTCACACCTGCAGCGAGGACATTCAAGATCAGCCTAAGCGCTGCACCTTCCGTGTTTCTTTTGGCAAGAATCTTCCCGAGGGTTTGAAGTCCTCTTTGGACCAGCTTGATTTCGATCAAAATCTGGAGATCGTATCACCCAAAGGAAAGTTGAAAAAGTTAACATTAAGGGATATCCTGTTCGATGTTAGGCTGGCGGATTCCAACAGCCTTGATATAATCCTGGGATGTGAACCCGGTAAGACCGTGCGTGCAACAGAAGTTCTTAAACAGGCTTTCGGGCTTACCGAAGAAAGAGTTAAAACGGTCGGCATTCGCAAGATCAAAACAACGGCCGCTATCGAAAGGCAATGAAAGAATAGTTATTTCAAAAGAACTAGCTCCTGGAGCGTTGAAGTCATATGCTTCGGTCGGTAGAGTTTGGCTTGTCCGATTGAAGCTAAAGAACATTAGGATTCTGGATATGTATAAACAACTTATCATCAACGTTAACGAGCACGAAACTCGGGTTGCGTTACTGGAAGACGGCACCATTGTGGAGCTTCACGTGGATCGTGGTGATGATTCCGATATTGCCGGCAATATATATAAAGGAAGGGTCCTTCGAGTGTTGCCCGGCATGCAAGCGGCATTCGTGGACATCGGTCTGAACCAGGCCGCCTTTATTTATGTTGATGATGTATATCAAAATAATTTCAAAGACATAGAAAATTTCTTCGCCATGCGATCCGAAGATTCCGAAAATCCTCCGGATGAGGAAGCACTTCCCCTTCCGCCTCAAAAACGTGATTTTCTGATCGAAGAACTGCTGGTAGAGGGCCAGGAAGTGCTCGTCCAGGTAGCAAAATCACCCATGGGAACCAAGGGCGCCCGGATATCGTCGCACATATCCATTCCGGGCCGGTTCCTGGTCCTGATGCCATCATCCAGCCACATCGGTATCTCAAGGCGCATAGAGGATGAGACGGAACGCGGCCGGCTTAAACGGCTGGTACACGACTTGCGAAAGGACAACTTTGGATACATCATTCGAACGGCTGCCGAGGGAGAAACCGAAGAGAAAATTGTTTATGAGATGGGTTTCTTGACCAATCTCTGGGAGAATATCCAACGCAAGTTTTCGACCGCGCCTACCCCTTCAATGATCTATCAAGATCTTTCTATCAGCCTGCGGGCAGTGCGGGATTTACTGATTCATGAGGTCGAAAAACTGGTCATCGATTCAAGGCCCACCTACGAGGCTGTTCTTTCGTTCTTGGATACATACATGTCGAGCCTTAAAGAAAACGTCATCCTGTACGACGAACCAGAACCTGTCTTCGACGCCTACAACCTGGAGGGTGACATTTCAAGGGCATTAAAACGAAAAGTTTGGCTTAAATCAGGCGGTTATATCCTTATCGAGCATACTGAAGCGCTCACCGCCGTAGACGTCAATACCGGCCGTTACGTTGGCAAACACAATCTTGAAGAGACCATTTTGAAGACCAACTTAGAGGCGGTAAAAGAGATCGCCTACCAGATACGTCTGCGCGACATCGGCGGCATCATAATAATCGACTTCATCGACATGGAGAAGAAATCAAATCAGGAAAGAGTGTTTACCGCTTTCAGGGAAGCTTTGAAGCGCGACAAGAGCAAGACCCACGTCCTTCCAATGTCGGAAATGGGACTGATCCAGATGACCCGTAAGCGCACCCGCGAGCCGCTGACCCGCATTTTGTGTGAGCCATGCTTTTATTGCGATGGAGAAGGCTACATTGTTTCGCGGCAGTCCGTATGCTACCACGTCTACCGTGAGATCCTGCGCAATTCAGGAGATGTTCTCGGCCAGCGTGTGGCCATCCGAGCAAACCCTCAAGTGGCGGAGTTCCTGCACCGGGAGGAAAACCATCTCATTGCCAACTTAGAACGGGTTCTTGGCAAACAGATTGTCATCTACCCCGAGCCGCAGTATCATGTGGAGCAGTTTGACATATTTGAAATCCAAGAGAATTGATCACCAGTTGCCCACCTCCACATGAATCTTATTTTATCGGTCGTAAGTTCTTGACAGACTTTATCTCTTGTGATTTATTTCGAAAGTTTTATATCAAGCAGCCGGGCTTAAACGTTGGTCGTATGACCATTTTGTTTGTGTAACCCGACTGCATTGCCGCTTAATTGAGCTTAATGAAGGATATGTGATTATGAAAAGACCATTTCAACCCAGCAGATTACGTCGAGCTAGAAACCACGGTTTCCGGAAGCGCATGGCCACTAAAAGCGGTCGCAAAGTGCTGAGCCGCCGGCGCGCCAAGGGTAGGGCCCACCTTGCAGGCTGATTTCTTGCCGGTGAACCGGTTTATGCCCTTTAAGAGAATGAGTAGTTGCGTTTCTTTCTTAAAAAAACTGATCGTCTCTTAAAACGTTACGAGTTTATAGGATTATCAAACTCGGGACAACGGCTGACCACCCGCTTATTCATCGTGTTGGCCGCTCCGGCTGAAGGCGGACGTTCGCGGATCGGTATCACCGTGAGTCGCAGGGTCGGTGGGGCGATACAGCGCAATCGGATCAAGCGATTGGCAAGAGAGGCTTTTCGACTGAATCGACATCTTCTTGCCAAACCTTTGGACATCAGCTTGATTGCCCGCAAGGCCGTAGCCGAAGAGCCAAACCGGGCTATCGCCCGGACGCTGAAGGACCTTTACGAGATGCTGTCGAGGCAACTTGAATATTAGACGGTTGTTAACCTTTTTATTTCTTGCGCTGATAAAGACATATCAATTTGTCATTTCTCCGGTTCTGGGTCCCACGTGCCGTTTTTATCCTTCCTGCTCTGAATATGCCTACCAAGCAATCGCGCGTCATGGACCGGCAAGAGGCTCTTTTTATTCTGTCAAGCGGCTGCTGCGATGCCATCCTTTCCAGCACGGAGGAGTGGATCCGGTCCCCTGATCGTTTGACCGGCGCACATGGCGTAAATGCAATCGCCGAATACCAGGATCAAGGTTTACTAAAAAAGTTATTCGAAGGATAGTCTTAGGAGATCAATATGGATCAAATGCGGCTGCTCTTGGCTCTTGTGCTTTCATTTCTGGTCTTCATGCTTTGGAATGTTTTCTTTGGCCAGGAAGCCCAGCAGAAACCTGCGCCTCAACTCCGGCAGGAAGCTCAAAAAGAAGAAAAAAGTGTATCGGTCGCCCCTTCGCCAGCACCATCCACTATAGCCAAACCGGTATTGGAAAATACGGTGACGCCCAAACCGGCAAGACCGTCCCGTCAAATCACCGTTGAAACTCCGCTCTATAAAGCCGTGTTCTCCGAAACAGGCGGCGGGATCAGAAGCTTTATTCTAAAACAATTCCGCGCGACCGCTGCCGCCGACTCGCCACTGATGAATCTCTTTCCCGATGACATGGCCGTTAACGGGCTGCTCATTGGGCTGTCCAGCATAGGGATTGGCGCCTTTGAAAACGAACTGTTCCGAGCTAGCCTTGACGGCGACCAGCTAAGCCTAACGGATGGAACCCGAGAACTCGTCTTTAGCTCTTTAACCGCAAGCGGCATGCAGATCGATAAGGTATATCGGTTTGCTGCAAACTCATATGTCATCGGTTTTGAAGTTCGTTTAGCAAACACTACCGATCAGGTGTTAAAAGACGCCCTTGTCGTCGCGCTTCGGAATACATTTCCAGTAAAAAAGAATTCCCAGGCTTTCGAAGGCCCCTCAGCGCTGGTCAATGGCAGCGTCGAACGGATTCCCATTGATGAAATTGAGAAAAAAGGGCGCCTGAACGGCCTGGTTAATTGGGTGGCTTTGGAATCCCGTTATTTTGCATCAAGTCTGATGCCGCTCAAAGACCAAGAAGCCGCCGTTCGTTTTGCAGTGCTGCCCGAGCATGTGGTGGAAGCGCAGTACCTCGAACCCGAGTTTGCACTTGCCCCCCAAATCCGCAGCAATTTCGAATATCAGCTTTTTTTTGGCCCCAAAAGCATGAATGCCGTCAGGCAGGCGGGTCATGAACTGCCGCGGATTATCGATTTTGGAACCTTCGACGTCCTTGCTAAGCCCTGCCTGTGGCTGATGAACTATATCTATGAGATCATCCCAAACTACGGCGTGGCAATAATCATTCTAACGCTGCTCAGCAAAATCCTTCTTTGGCCGCTTGGCACAAAGAGTTACAAGTCCATGAGTCAAATGAAGAAACTGCAGCCTCTGATTCAGGAGTTGCGAGGAAAATACAAGAATGATCGAAAAAAAATGAACGAAGAGATCATGCGCCTGCATCGAACATACAATATCAACCCGTTGGGCGGTTGCTTGCCCATGCTGCTTCAAATTCCTGTCTTTTTTGCACTCTACCGCATGCTCGACCAAGCAATCGAGTTGCGCCACGCTCATTTTATATGGTGGATTAACGATCTGTCGGCTCCGGACAGGCTTTTTCACTTTGATTTTTCCATACCTTTCATGGAACCACCTTACGGAATACCGGTTCTTACGCTTGTCATGGGAGCAACTATGTTTTGGCAACAGAAGATGACGCCACCTGCCGGTGACCCGACTCAAGCCAAGATGATGTTGCTGATGCCGGTGGTATTCACATTTATTTTTATTAATTTTTCAGCCGGATTGGTTCTTTACTGGCTGGTCAACAACGTTCTTTCCATCGGTCAGCAATATTACACTCAGAAAAAATTCGGGTAATTTGCCAATCCGCTGTTGACCCTAAATCCGATCCACAAGTCCTGTCCGCTTGGCGAGCGGATGGGTGTTGGTTGTTATGGATGATTCTACCATCGCCGCTATTGCCTCTCCCGCCGGCGCCGGCGGCATCAGTATTGTAAAAATATCTGGACCGAGTTCTATCCCTATCGCTGCGAGCATCTTCAAGCCGACCTCGAAGCCAAGCAGGGTTCAATTCATTCCTGATCGCTTTGAGTCTCATCGTCTATATTATGGCCACATCGTTGATGACCAAAGCGGACGGACTCTTGACGAGGTTTTGCTTGCGGTGATGAGGGCTCCTCGAAGTTATACGTGTGAAGACATTGTGGAGATCAATTGTCATGGAGGGGCTGCAGCGGTTCGGGCGGTATTAAAGCTGGTCTTGCGCAAGGGAGCGCGTTTGGCCGATCCGGGAGAATTCACACGGCGCGCTTTTCTGAACGGCCGTATCGATCTCACCCAGGCCGAAGCGGTAATCGACATCATCAATGCTCGCACCGATCGAGCGCTTGAGATTGCCTCCGCTCAGATCGGCGGTGACCTGCGAAGGGAGGTTGAGAACATCCGCAGCCTTTTAATCGAACGGCTTGCTTACAATGAAGCCGCCATCGATTTTCCAGAAATCGAGGACGTGGAGAAGTCCCTTGACTGCAACATGATGAGTCGAAGCCTGAGGATAGAGATAATCCAGCCGATAGAGCAGTTGCTCCGTAATTATTATGATGGGAGAGCGATTCGTGAAGGGTTGACGGTTGCTATTGTCGGCAGACCTAATGTTGGCAAGTCCAGTCTGATGAACCGACTGCTCTCGTGTGAGCGTGCAATTGTAACGCCGCACCCAGGCACCACACGGGATGCCATCGAAGCCGATTTGATGATCCGAGGTATGCTGATCAGCTTATGGGACACGGCCGGGCTTCACAATTCGATTGATCCGATTGAAGTTATTGGAATACAGAAAACCATCGAGTGCGCAGCACAGGCGGATTTAATTCTGTTTGTAGTTGAAGCCCACCACCCTCTGCCCACGGAAGATTATACAATTTATCAAAAAATAGATTCTAAGCCTTTTATGTACGTCTTAAACAAGATCGATCTCATTGACGAATTCTCCCCGCAAACCATAATCCCGGGAGATTGGGTTGAAGCATCACGAATACCGGTATCAGCCCTGAGTGGACAGGGGATTGAGGCTGTTAGGGATGCGATCTTAAATTATGCAATCGGAGAGGATTTCTTGGAAATGGCACCGCTGATCATTCCAAACTTGAGACAAAAATCTCTTTTGGAACGGTGTATTGAAGCGGCGGAAGCAGCTGCGGTCGCATTTGAAAAAAATGAACCCCCTGAACTAATCGACATCCATCTCAGGCAGGCGCTGGACAGAATTGACGAGACATTAGGGCATAGCGCCAAGACGGAAATTATCGACCATATTTTCAGCCGCTTTTGCATCGGGAAATAGGGCCGTGTTTTGAATGGACATTGTTTCACGTGAAACATTAAGACTGGGGCACAGAATAAGTAATTGGAAAGTTTCACGTGAAACACCGTCATTAACGCCCACGGTATTGAGATAGTACCGAAGGGGATGCCATGACGCTATCCAATCTCGGCTTGAAATGAACCGGTCGTCCAACCAATAAAGGCAGGTTAACAATGGTTTTTGACTTCACGCCTTATTTTGAAAAATATGAAAAGCTTGTTGCTGCATCGGATGCTGCATTCGAACGAGTAAAACAGGCTCATGCCGAATGTGTAAGGTGCAAGGAAGGCTGTGCGGATTGCTGCCATGCGGTTTTTGACCTTACATTGATCGAAGCGCTCTACATCAATCACCGCTTCAAGCAGCAATTCAGGGGTATTCTTAAAACCGAATTGGAGGAGAAGGCCAATCGAACCGATCGACTTATGGCAAAGATCAAGCGTCGGGCGCAAGATGACCTCCTGGCCGGAAGGCCCGAGGCGGAAATCTTGACAGATTTAGCCAGAGAGCGTGTTCGTTGCCCTCTGCTGAGCACCAGGAACCTATGCGATTTGTATGATTATCGCCCTTTGACGTGCAGATTCTATGGGGTACCCACCGCGATCGGCGGAGGCGGCCATACCTGTGGTTTGTCCGGATTCAAGGAAGGAGAGACCTACCCGACGGTCAATTTGGACACCATCCACGCCCGGCTCCAGGAGTTATCGGCTGAGCTAATCCGTGATCTAAAATCCCGCTACATTAAGCTGGCGGACATTCTAGTTCCGCTATCGACGGCTCTTATCACTGAATATGATGAGATCTACTTCGGCTTGAAGGAAGATCCGCCCGATGAACCATCCCCAAAGAGGCAGCGCTCAAGGAGGCATTTATGAGCGAATTATCACTTGACGAGGCGGAGCGTCGCAAAAAAGCGGTATTTGATAGCATGTCGCCCCGTCGTCAAAAACATATTTTGAAAAAGGGTTATGACAAGTGGGATCCGTTTGAAGAACCAAAGGATCCCATTGATATTCGTAAGGATAAGACCAGGCGCACCACTCAGGACCTCGTCCGTGAATTTCTCCAGACCCGCTCCGATGAAGCGCAAAATAACGCCTATAACCGGGGGGTTCTGGAGATTGCCTTGGGCCTTGTGAATGGAGACGATCGATTTAGAGGGATGTACGAGTTTGCCTGTTGGTATCGTGAACTTCTTATAAAGGAAGGTTTTTACCAGACCATGCCTTGATGTAATCCTCCCATTCCATAGGCAGCAGTTGCTTTTTAGCATTATTGCACTCCTTGCAGCATGGCACCACGTTGCCCTTGGCGGTTTTACCACCCCGCGAGATGGCAACGACGTGGTCCATGGTGAGTTCCCGCGCTGGAAAATTTCTGCTGCAATAGTGACACTTCCCTTTGGCGAGCTGGCGTTTCCACCATTGACTTTCTCGCAATTCTCGCGCCTTACCACGCTCGCGTTTGAGATCACCTTCTTCTGGAGGAAAAAGTGTTAGGATTTTTGGGTCCCTTGCTCTCATATTGTTACCGATATCACCAAGTCGTTCATGCCTTTCTTACCAGTTCTTTTGAATTATGAACGGTTCTCAACCAGCGCTTGATCGCTTTTTTCAGGATTCGATAATACTCTGTTGAACCGCCCAGCCCTACCCTGCCGAAAAAATAATTGATTTCCAGCAAAAAGGGAGGAGGGTTGTCTTGGCCTTCGTCGAAAATCACATCCAACCCGGCCAAATTGACTCCAGTGCTACGGCAAAACTGCCAAACCAATTTCTCTGCCGCTTCTCTTAGCTGAGGATCTGCGGCCTGATCAATTTTAGCTCCTTTTGATAAGTTCGCATAAAATCCTCTTTGATCTTCCCGGGTTCGCCAGTAAGACAGCATGCTGTCGCCTATAACCGTCACTCGCAGGGACCGGTTGTCAGCCGGAATGTACTGTTGCAACAGGAAACCGCTTTGCCCGGATGCCTCGCAGCGGGCAGCATGAAGAATGATTTGTTCAAATTCGCTTAATGATTGGACAAGGAATACGGTATCTCCCTCTCCGCCCCAATCAAACTTGAAAACTATCGGCAGGTTTGGATATTCAGAACCGCCATAGCGGCGCTTAAATTCGGCTACGCTTTGGAATATTTCGGTAGGCGGATGCGGTACGGACATCTCATGAAAAAGCTTGATCTGGCCAATCTTTCCAGGATACCGAAAGCGAACATCATAGTTCGGGAACACATTAGGGCAGTTATCTCTTGCCATAAAATAAAGCTGTTGTGGACATCCTTGAGGTAAAATCACCACTCGTGCGTTACGTATGGCAGAAAAATCAGAGGGACCAGGCTCCCGGCCTGCGCAAAGAATATTACGATCCCCTCTAATAAGCGGGTGAAAGGATAGAATCATGGAGCGTTATTGATGGCGTTTATCAGCACCTTCCGGAATTAACTTAAGCCATAAGGAGCCGGTGTAACTAAAATAACCTTACAAATGATAATGCCAGACTTAAGTCGGCATCATGCCTGCTCCGGCGGCCTTCAGTCAACACATATCTTAAAGCAAGTGTGTAGAGAACTATCGATCTTTCCCTGCACTAAAACCCGGCTTAGATTATAAGGCCCACGATGTCGCCAAACAGATGGTGGTTAGTACTATTTGTCCTCTTCAATAGTGATGACTTTTTACGAGTTCATCAATAGTGAACTTCCATCCAGTAAGTCACGCCCATTTTAGGCGCTCTTTCGGTCAGTTGCTCGATACGGCCGGTTGAGGAACTCATGTATTTCTTCTCAAGCGGATTCTTAGGATTACCCCCGATTTGCAGAATTGAAGGAGGCTGCAGGTTTCCCAGGAATTCTATTCCGGACGGAGCTAGCTCTTCACTGACCCCATCTTCATCGAAATCGATCTTAAACAGGTCTTTTGCGTTGATGTTGTGATCACCGGAAATATCAAACAAGGCGCTTCCCGCAGTTCCACCAGTAAAGGCGTTCAGTTCCATAAAAACGGAATTGCCGCCCGGACCGCAAGGGTCTCTGTTGGGTGTGAATCCAATTGCCAAGAGGTGACCATCACGGATAATGACATCGCTGATTACTCGTTCGCCTGAATTCAGATCAATATAATATCCAACATCGTTATCCGTCGAATCAGATGGATTAGGTTTCTGCCGGCTAGGGTGATCCCCGTCCAATTGAGTCGCCCAAATAGGTTTTGAGCTGGTAAGCACTCTGACGCGATGTTCGATCCCCCCACTCTGCACAGTGAATAGCCTTTGGCTCTGCCGGAGGAGCTTGACCGTTTCGGGTTGATTGCTCAACTGTAGAGAACCACTCCGGTTGAAACAACCAATATACTCCAAGTCGTCGTCGTCACTCCATCTTCTGCTTTTCAGCGTATAGACTCGATCACCATAATCCCATATGCCATAGACCGACTGCACAGAGTTATCGTTGAAATCGCTGTCGCCGAGATATCTTCCGGTGGCAAAACAAACAATGAAACCATGCTTGTCCGGGTGATACATCACATCTGGACGAATTGTAATCGGTTGAGTTGAACTGGCCGGACCTTTGGCTTGGAACATCGGCTGAGGGACCGCGTCTCGATTGTATGCGACTTTCCATTGATCGATATTCTTGTCACTGAGATCGAATTTCCAAAGCTTTCCTTGGAGATCCCCGGCGTATACGAAATCGGCTTTACCGTCGTAAGTTGCATCGACGGCAACCGGACTTGAAAGGCCATTTTCTGGGCCGGCATCTGCGTCGATCTTCTTAACCAGATCACCGGTCGCGGGGCAAATAATATAGAGAGCCGATTTGCCGCCTTCACTGTTGTAGCCATTTCCAAAGATCACAACCCATGGGTAGCTGCTGCTATTTGACTTTACGATTAACGGCTTGCTGAAAGAGTAGCCCATGTCAGGATCAGTGGATTTGGGAAACTCCCAAAGAACCCTGCTGGATAGCTCCGCCTCTGTCGAGATGTTCTTGGCTCCGGTGATGTCCAAGCTGAAGTAGCCCTTGCCTCCCTTTCCTAACCCACCCACGAGCAATGTTTTCTGTCCGACGCCGCCTAACAACCCTTCTCCCTTCTTGATGCTGGGAGTTAGGTCCACATAGAATTTATGTTTATAGCCAGGATCTGCCAACAACTGCAAATTTCCAAAAATCAGATTAGGCACATGTGCAAATAGTTCCTGCCCGCTATCAGCATGAAAAGCGTGCAACATACCGTCGTTGGCTCCGCAATAAACCACAGCATCTTCGAAAACTGGAGCTGAATTCACGATATCACCCAATTTCTGGGAGCGTGACCGCAAGCCGGCCGCGTTTCCGCCGCGCAGGAATTTAACTTTGTTGACGGGGTCTGACCCGAGAGCCGTACGCTGGCTATCGGTAATAAATTCTTCTCTGAAGGGAACCCCTGAGGTACCGGTGAATGTGCTGATGAGCCTTTGGTCCCATTCAATCGAATCTAATTGCTGCGCAGCAGACCATTTGGTTGAATTAGTAATGACGTCGCCACTCCTATGGTCAAGACGGAATGCCCGCAGGTCTCCGGCCCACTCATTGTCCTTATTGGTGAAACTTGCCTGATAAATGTAAGTGTTGCTATGAATTTTCCCGAACAGAAAATCACCGTTTACCGTGACAGAAGATGCGGATCCTATCAGGATTTCAGATATCGCTTCCATTACATCCTTCATAGCAGCTGCCAGTTCCTGCGGATTGCCGGCGCTCAGGAATTTTCCTCTGCCGTTCACTGTGGCGTGCCAAAGATCATCGATGGTTTGCGGTGATCGATCGGTGCTAACTTCGGGCCAGGTTACCGGTTGCCCGTTCGCTTTGTGTTCAAAAGCAGCGTTGTAATCCGCAGGATTCAGGCTGCCGCTAACCCCAAATGAAACAGCGTAAGTCACCATATGCTGATGAGCAGACCGGTCGAATCTGCTGAGCGGAACCAAGTCGGGCAGCTGACTGAGATCGTTCGTGTAATAGTACATGGCAATGTCTGCGAGGCTATGCGAAAAGCCATCGGAATAAGGCGCACCTTTGTCTCCGTCGGCGTTGCCGACATAAGACGGTTTATGTGAAAGATCGCTATAGTACCCATCTGTTAGAACTACAGCGAATGACTGCTGGCACCCCGCTCCTTCTCCAAAATCCCCGTAGGGCTTGGGCCCGCTAGCCCCGGCCAAGGATCCAGTGTTTTCTCTGTAGTAGCGACCGACTGCGTCGAGTCCTTCTTTAAGCGGAGTGCCGCCTTCAGACGGGTATCGATAAAGCTTTTCGATAAGAAGATCGGTACTGTCAACGACGTTAACTCCTTGCGTAATCCGTATCGGCAACAAAGGGCAGACGATGCGGCGATTGATTCCATAAATTCCAACCCGAACCTCGGACAGTGATTGAAGGACACTGGCTATGGCGATTTTAGCTACGAATTCCCTTCGGCGATGATACGTAAACCAGTTTGAAAAATTCTGGCACTCCTGGTCGTATGTTCGCCCAGTCACCACATCCGACGGCGGAGCGGTGTCTATGGAGAGACCACTTACTTTTTCCGCCAACCCGCTGCCCATTACGTTTACCGCATAGTGCCTTATACATGATTCCGACTTGTCGAGAACTACCAGGTACGGCCTGTTTGCTGCGGCTGAATACACATAGTAGTGCGAATGGGGAATGTTAACCCCTTCTAAATGCAGTGAAATCCCATCCAGGTCAAATGGGCGCCCGTCAGCTGCGGCCGGATGGCTCTTAGGCTTATCGATAGCTGCATTGGGGAAGATGTTGTTGGCGTAGCTAGGCCATGGCGCATAATTCACATTGGGATTGTAGTACATTACATTGACAGAGTACCATTGGGATTTCCAATACTTCCTGCCTTCCGATCCGGCATACCAATCAGGTTGATCGGAAGCTCTGTAAAGATTGTCGCCGGTATCATCGAAAATGTAACAAAAACCGCGTTGATCCGAAGAAAGAATCGGATTCGGGAAGCTGCCGTCATACCCTCCACGAACAAGGATATCAAAATTCATACTGCCGGAATCATCCAATACAAACATGATGTTGGCCGGCGGTGGAAGAACACGCGTAAACATGGGGATATCGGACAGATCGGTTTCGGCAACAACCGCTGGCACAGGCGCAACTGCCAGACCGATCGCTAAAAACACTAAGGCCGGTGACGGCAGCCGGCATATAGAACCAAATTGAACAACCCAGGATGCAAGAGGCTTTTGTCTCATATCGTTTTGGTCCCCTTTGATCGTGATCTCGAGTTGTTCCCTATCATCCCCATCAGTACGCCGTTTTATAACCCATTTTGATGACCGACGCCCCGTTCCAGTCACATCGCCCATAGATACCGATGGAGTGAGCGGTCGGCCTTCCCATGCTTATTGAGAACCCTTTTGCCGTTCCCTCGTGCCCGATAATAAAAAGCGTGTGCATCGGATTCACAGCAGAGGTCTCGGGGATCACGGTATCGCCGTTGTCGACGGTATGGTCCCAGTATTCTCTGACACTGTCCATGGTTAGCTCTCCGGTTGCCATTTCCATCCAAGATTGGAGGTTTTCTTCCAGATTCCCGTACATAGTTAAATGATCGGCTGCTTCCAGTGCCGCGCCCTCCGCAAGGTAAAAGTTGCGCCGATAAACGACCTCATTCCTCGCCATGGTGACTTCCGTGATGCCTACCCGAGAGGCCGAAATGCCGATGACAGTGAGCAGTGTCAGGATGACAAGGGCGCCCATGATGGCCAAGTAACCATTTTCATTTTTTAAAAAGGATGAAGGCAACATCAAGTAGAGGCTCCGTTCATGGAGATCAATGATCTCTCACAAGCCGATATTGCGTAAACGGACTCTTGATGAGTAGGTCCGTGCAGTGGTTTTTCTTAATCCGGCAGGCTCTTCTATCGTGAGCGTGAAAACCACTGAACGAATCCGCTCGCGAAGAAGGTTTTCAGTGACTGGGTCGTTCTCGCTGTCCAAAAATGTGAAAAGCGGGGTTCCACCGGGATTTGGAGCTACCCGGTCGATTAAATTCACACAGGTTTCGCGATTTGGGTCGCTTTCATAAAAACAACGTCGCAAGCTTCTACGTTCGCTGTCGTATTGGTAGGTCACTTCTTCAGATTGATCATTCAAATCCCCATCCGGTGACGGTTTATCACATCCGGATGAATTGATCGGCTGATCGCAGCGGTCGGCCGTGAAGCGTAGCTTGCTGCCCGTTGGTGAAATTTCTTCGATCCCAGCATCAGCGGTTTGATATGGGTCCAGGCCGGCCATACAAAGATCATGAATAACGTATTCGACTCCAGCTCTGGCTGAGTGCTGGGCTTCAGCAGCGGCATTTTGCGTCACAGACAAACGAGTAAGGGTCATGAAAAAATCAACCATCATCCCGAAAACAAGGGAGGCCAGCCCCAACGCTATCATCAATTCCAATAGAGTAAATCCGCCAGCGGACCGGACAGGGAGGACCACCGCCTTATTCAAGTGCCGTCTCCTCTAGTGATGGTGGTCAGTTCGATCGCCCGGTTGGCGCCCAAGCGATTCCAGCTGACGGTTATGCGGATGCGTCGAGCCGTATCATAGCCAATTGGGTCATCTATCACCCAGCTGCGGTTGAATATGCCGCCGCTTTGGCCCCACGCGTCGATAGGGTTATTCGCATCGGAATACGTCCCGGCAGGCAAGTCCAGCACGGTTTCTGCTTTCAGATTCTCCAATGTTTCCACGGCAAGCAGGGTGGCTTGGGTAATTATATTGCCTGATGTATTATTGGCGCTCGTAGATAGGATCAAGGTCCCTACCGCTGCAATCCCAATTGAAAAAATAGCGGCCGCGATCATGACTTCGGCCAGGAGATACCCTTTGCGATCAGCGACAAAGGAAGATAGGCCCTTAGGTGGATTCCTACGAAATGAGGATGGTTTCATTTTAGGCTTTCCGTCCTGATTTTACCGATTGAACTGATAACGATTTTTCTGCTTTTCTTGGCAAGATTGCTAACAACCAACGTACCTGGAGTGGCCCCCCCTCGCGAGGTAAAAGCCATTCGATGGTTGATTAAGGAATAATCGGGATGGGATGAATCAATTCGGAGTTCTGGCTGCAACGTTTCCTGTTTCAGCGCTATAACTTGATTCTCGTCATCGATATACGTAATTTCATACCGACTCTCTGCAGGCTCGAATTGTACGGTAATGGTGGTATTATGTTTCGCTGCAAGGGCTTTAGCGGAATGCAAATCACCCAGCAACTCGTTGATAGCACCTTGCAGGCGCATACTGGCACGCCAGGAGAGGAGATTCGGGAAGACCGCCGCAGCCGTGGCGGTGAGAATAACAATAACTACCAACACTTCAAGCAGAGACAAACCACGGTCCGTTCGAGCGGGGTAATGGCGGTTGAAGGCATTAGCGGCGCAGAAGTCGAACGGGTGGGGGTTCTTTGAGAGATGCTTACCAATATATAGCGGAAATGATTCCAACATATACATAGGCTTTGGCGTTACTATTTTTCAAAAGCGGACGAGTGTGTGCTGTCCGGGAC
>CAZEKN010000001.1:22690-42656 GCA_964512755.1 uncultured Desulfatibacillum sp.
ATAGGCTTTGGCGTTACTATTTTTCAAAAGCGGACGAGTGTGTGCTGTCCGGGACTGAGTCGCCAAGTCAAAGTAAGCAGTCGGGTTTTTAGCAACAATTATTCCAACGTTTTTTAATTTAATTTTTTTCTTTGTTAATTCATATAGTTATTAATTATTATTTTCTTTAGTATCGCGCGTTTCGTATATCTTAAATTCCTTATCTTGAGCAGTTAAATCTTACTAAATTATGAAAATAATGTTATAAAAACAAATGGTTAACGATTATTCTTGATCTGTTCTTTTGTTGTTCGAGCAAGAATATCAAAAAATACTTGCCTCCATGTAAGCGATAGGCGTGCCGCCGACATCTAACACCTCATGATTCTCTGCTATAGCGAAGATGCGAGCCCGCGATAAAGCAATGTGTAACGATGCAAAAGATTGTTCTTGACGCCGATTCTAGAGATGATATATTTCGCTCCAATTTTGCTGGGTTGGAACCGCTGACAACGGATGAGCAGGGTGATTGGTCTGCTTATTTGGCTTTTTAGGACCACAAAAATTTACAGCAGAAAAGCAAAAGGAAGCTAAAACGACCCCGATACATAAAGCAAAACGGGGTGTACAATTGGAACATGTGTGTGGCCTTCGACGAAAGGCCTTTTTTTTTGGAGCCGGAATAATGAGCCGGGACCTCTCGGCCTAAAGCAGAATTCAAATGGATAGAAATTGCTAGCTGAGGAGAAATTGCTAGCTGAGGAGAAAATCAACGCCATGCGCAAGAGCTTGTGGATCATCTTAGGCATTACCTGCGCGTTCAACATTGCCTTATGGTCCGTATTTAACCGTCCGGAAAACCCGGAGCCAGGCTGGTCGGGCACTTTTAATTATGTCTCGTTCAGCCCGTATCGAAGCGGGCAAGATCCTATCGAAAACAAGTTCCCTACCCCTGAAGAAATCATGGATGACTTGCTATTCCTCAGGGGCAAGACCAAGGGAATTCGAACCTACTCGTCTCTGGACGGAATGGAAGCCATCCCCGGAATGGCCACACGTTTGGGATTCGAGGTTACGGCCGGCGCCTGGATCGATGGCCGCTACGAGCGCAACGAGGACGAGATCTACAATCTCATCCAAAATGTTAACCGCTACCCATCAACGATCAAACGAGTCATCGTAGGAAACGAAGCGCTCTACCGCACCGATCTAACCGTTCCAGAAATCATTACATACTTGGACCGAGTTCGAAGCGCCGTAAAAGTGCCGGTTGGCACCGCCGAGCCATGGCATGTCTTCATCAAGAACCCAGAGCTGGTCAAGCATGTCGATTTCATTGCCATCCATGTGTTGCCCTATTGGGAACGGGTTTCCTTCACTGATTCGATCGGGTGGGTCCTTGATCGTTTCAAGCAGGTAAAGGAGGCTTTTCCTGACAAACCGGTCTTTCTCGCAGAAGTGGGGTGGCCGAGCAATGGTGAAAATTTTGGCAAAGCCAAGCCGAGCCGAGAAGATGAAGCCCGGTTTTTACGGCGGTTTCTGAACATCGCGGACCAGCGCCAGCTGGACTACTGTATCATGGAAGTCTTTGACCAGCCCTGGAAAAAGCCCCATGAGGGAGTGGTTGGAGCTTTCTGGGGTATTTACGATGTAGAACGCAATCCCAAATTTTCATTCCAAGGGCCGGTCCAGGCTGGAACGCTCCTTTACAGCGGGATTGCCGCTGTGCTAGCGGGGATGCTGCTAGTCTGGATGTACCTGCGCAATCAACCATCCCAGCCTTTCAACGGAAAACTGTTCTTTGCGTTGCTGCTTCAAACCACCGCTTCGGTTTTTATTTGGGTTCTGGCCTCTCCGCTCATCGGCGAATTTCTTATATGGGAAACGCTCATATGGGCGCTGTTACTGCCCATGCAGGCGGGGCTCCTCATGATCATCCTGATCAATGGTTTTGAAATGGCCGAGATGATCTGGCCGGAGGGACTGAAACGCTGCTTCGCACCCATCGCTTCCGGGGGCGAACAGGCTTTCCCGCGCGTTTCCATCCACGTGCCGATTTGCAAAGAGCCCCCCGATATGGTGATTGAAACGTTGAACAGCCTTGCGGCGCTGGACTACCCGGCGTACGAGGTGCTGGTCATTGACAACAACAATCCGTATCGGGAGCTTTGGCAGCCGGTGCAGGCTCATTGCGAAACGCTTGGCGCCAAATTCCGTTTTTTTCATCTTGAACAGGTCGACGGTTATAAAGCCGGAGCATTGAATTTTGCTCTACGCCAGACCGCCCCAGAAGCCGATCTCGTGGCGGTGGTAGACAGCGACTACATCGTGAGACCGGACTGGCTTAAGCTGCTGGTTCCTCATTTCGAACGCCGGGAAGTGGGAGTCGTGCAGGCCCCTCAGGACCATCGCGGCTGGCAGGACAGCCTTTTCAAAGAGATCATCAACTGGGAATATCATGGTTTCTTTGAAATCGGCATGGTGCACCGCAACGAACGCAATGCCATCATCCAGCACGGCACCAT
Organism: uncultured Desulfatibacillum sp.; assembly: GCA_964512755.1. Lineage (GTDB taxonomy): Bacteria > Desulfobacterota > Desulfobacteria > Desulfobacterales > SpSt-501 > SpSt-501. The sequence goes on from CAZEKN010000001.1 coordinate 25,195, forward strand.
GACGCTCATCCGCAAGTCGATCTTGCAGGGTTCCGGCGAATGGGCCGAATGGTGTATCTGCGAAGACGCTGAGCTCGGCCTGCGGATTCAGAGCCTGGGATATGACACCGTTTACGTCAAGGAAAGCTTCGGCAAGGGGCTAACTCCGGATTCGTTCGCGGGTTACAAACGCCAGCGGTTTCGTTGGGTATATGGTGCCGTCCAAATCCTCAAGCGCCATTGGTCGCTCCTGTCGCCGTTCAGACGCAAGAGCGGCTTAAACCTGGCGCAACGCTACCATTTCATCGCAGGGTGGCTGCCGTGGTTCGGAGACGCCATCAGTCTGATCATGAATGTGCTTTGCATCATATGGGCGGTCGGAATGGCACTATTTCCGAAGTACTTCGGAGCGCCGCTTTACGTGCTCATGCTGCCCCCGATTGGAGCATTCCTGTTTAAGTTGCTGCATTTCATGTGGCTCTACAAGGTAAGAGTGCCATGCAGTTTTCTGCAGCGTTTGGGTGCAGCGCTGGCTGGAACGGCCCTGACCCACACCATCGCAATGGCGATTCTGCGCGGCATTTTCACTAAAAGCATGCCCTTCCTGCGTACCCCCAAATGTGAAAGCAAGAGCGCGCTCATAAAAGGGTTGACCATGGCGCGCGGCGAGGCGCTGATGATGGTGCTGCTTTTCTTTGCGGTGGTGGTCAATTACAACTTCGGGAACGACCAGACCGAAGAAAGGGTGATCCGCGCCGTGCTCCTGCTGATCCAGGCTTTGCCCTACGCTGCGGCACTTCTTCTGTCGCTCTTCAGCGTCATCCCCTCAGGTCTCCGAGCGCCGTGGAGGGACAAGCGGCCCGCTCGTACCGAAAGCATGCCGACTTCCAACCAACTGTCGGCAGGTTCCTAAATTCTTTCCATCAATTTTAGCCATTAGAAAAGCGAAGCGTTTAGCTTCGCTTTTCTAATTTGATATCTTGCGGTTGAATTCAGTTTAAATACGCGTAGACCTACCGCGGCGTTGGATTTAGGAAAAGAGGGCGTGCACGATGATGAGGGGGATACAGACGTGAATCGTTTGCAGACGCCCTTGCTAATAGCCGAAACGCTCAATGGCTTTGGTGTCCCTACGCCAATTCTTCTGCACTCGTACAAAAAGCTTTAAGAACACCTTTCTTCCGGTCATCCGTTCGATATCCTGCCGGGCCTCGGAGCCGATGCGCTTAAGCATGGCGCCTTTCCTGCCGATGATGATTCCTTTTTGAGAATCACGCTCCAGATGGATGGTAGCCTCGATGCTCACCCGCTTTTCATCGCTGGTCAGCTTGAAGACTTCCACGCTGACGGCCGCTGCATAAGGGATCTCCTCTCCGGTCAGGCGAAAGATTTTTTCGCGGATCAGCTCAGAGGCGATGAACCGTTCGCTGGCGTCAGTAAGGCTGTCTTCCGGGAAGTAAGGCGGCCCATCCGGGAGAACCTGTGTGATGGCTCCGAGGAGTTCGTCCACCTGGGTACCGTCCCGGGCAGACACCGGAACCAAAGCAGCAAAAACCAGCTGAGTCGACCACCGAGCGATGATTTCCAGCAAGGCCTCCTTGTCCGCGATAAGGTCTATCTTGTTCAATGCCAAAATGATCGGCAATTTTTGGTCGCGGATCGTCTCGATCAACATCGTCTCAGCATCCGAGTTTGGGTTAGCGGCATCTACGACCGCCAATAACACGTCTGCATCGCTGATGGCACCGAGAGCCGTATCCACAATTCTTACGTTGAGAGGGTCGTTCGGAATGAAAATGCCGGGCGTGTCATAAAATATGATCTGGACACCGGGACGGTGACAGATGCCTAAAATCCGCTGGCGGGTGGTTTGAGGCTTGCTTGAGATTATTGATATCTTCTCGCCTAAGATCTGGTTAAGCAATGTGGACTTGCCGGCATTAGGCGCTCCGGCAATAATGACATAGCCCGATTTGAAAGGTAGATTGTTTGTAACAGCATCGGTCGGCACAACATCCAATCCTTGATGACGGCAATCGGTTCCAGCAGATTTAAAAACCCTGAAGTCCCAGGCCGTTGTAGTTCTCCCGGTATACTATTCAGGCTCGTTCATCTTCGGGCGGAGCGGTTGCCCACTGCAAAATTACTTTCCATAAGTTATCCCGGCCTTGGCGCGACTTGGATGAAAAGAACACCCAGTCGCTCGGGTTTATCTTTAGCGTGTCAGAAATGAGCAGGAAATGCTTGGCCTGTGCCGTTTTCGATAGTTTATCGATTTTGGTAACAACCGGAATCGAGGCGATCTCGTGTCGTTCCAGCCAGTCGAACAGCTGCTGGTCTTCTTCGCTGGGCGTCCGCCGGATGTCCAATATGACCACAACGGCTTTCAGATTTTTCCGTTCGGACAGATATCGCTCGATCATGGGGCGCCATTTACGGCGTTCGGCTTCTGGTACTCGCGCAAAGCCGTAGCCCGGCAGGTCAACGAACATGTACGCGCCGTTCACACGAAAAAAATTGATCAATCGCGTTTTCCCGGGCGTCGAGCTGGTAAGCACCAGTCTTTTACGGCTGACCAGGGTGTTGATCAGACTGGACTTGCCCACATTGGACCGGCCTGCAAAAGCAAACTCCGGCAGATCCTCTGGCGGGTACTGCTTATCCAGGACGGCGCTGGTAACGAATTCCGCCGATTTGATGAGCATCGGATCGCTCCGCTTAAAGAAGGGTGGTATTCAAAAGACAGCCGGTCGATGCTCCGCCAAGTCGCATGTCCGGATAGACGCGTTGCGCTAACTACCCGGATGATGATCGCGGAAGTACTTCTCCAGCCGGTTCATACCCTCGGCGAGATTTTCCATGGAGTTGGCATATGAGAACCGTAGATACCCTTCGCCGTTCCGACCGAAATCGATACCTGGGCTGACACCGACCCGGGCTTTCTCCAGGATGTCAAAAGCCAATTTGTAGGAATCCATCGAGTAACGTTTGGCGTTGGCAAAAACATAAAATGCTCCGGTCGGCTCGACGGTGATACCAAGGCCGATCTGTCTGAGCCTCCGGATCAGGAACTGGCGCCGCTCGTCGTAGATGGATTTCATGCGAACGACATCTTCACCGGCACATTTGAGCGCGGCGATCGCAGCTTTCTGGACCATTGAATTTGCGGATATAAAGAAGTTCTGCTGCAGTTTCTGCATGGGCCGAACGAGCGACGGCGGCGCAATAACATAACCCAAGCGCAGTCCGGTCATCGCGAATAGCTTAGAAAATCCGTTCAGCACGAAAGCCCGATCGGTAAACTCCAAAATGCTGTGCTCTTTGCCCTTGTAGACAAGACCATGATAGATTTCATCGGAGACAATCATGGGCGACTGCGGTCCAGCGGCCAGGGCCGCAATTTGTTGCATCCGATCGGCTTCCAGCAGGTTTCCGGTCGGGTTGGAAGGCGAGTTGATAAAGATGGCCTTGGTTCGTGGTGTGATTTTTCTTGCGATTACTTCCGGCCGAAATTGGAAACCGTCCTCCTCGAAGACCGGAACACTGACCGGAACGCCTTGAACGAATTTAATGAAATTGGGGTAGCAGGCGTAATGCGGATCGGAGATGATCACCTCATCACCGGGATCGAGCAAGGCTGAAAACACCAGCAGAATCGCTGGAGAGGAACCTGAAGTTACGATGATCTGATTCGACGACACCTGCACGCCGTAAGTTTTCCCATAATAGTCCGCAATCGCATCCCGCAACTCGTAATTGCCCAAACTGTGAGTGTAATGGGTATGCCCGTTGGCCAAGGCCTGGCAGGCCGCTTCTTTCACACAAGCCGGCGCATCGAAATCCGGCTCACCCACCTCGAGATGCACAATATGAGCGCCTTGCCGCTCCATCTCGTTGGCCTTCTCCAAAACATCCATAACGATGAAGGACGTCAACTCCTGGGTTCTCTGGGAAACCATAGTAATCTTTTCCTCAAATGGTTCGTCACAAGTTCTCTATTAGAACAGCCTTTAAACTACTTTATTCAATGGGTATTCGATGATACCCTCGGCACCATGTGAAAGCAGTCGCGGGATCAAGTCCCGGACGATTTCGCGGCTCACCATGATCTCCACCGAAAAAAAATTCGAACGGTAAAGCGGTGCGACAGTCGGTGCTTTCAAGCTAGGCAGCATGGCCACTACTTCTTCCATGCGCTCTTCGGGCACGTTCATTTTTAAGCCGACCATCTTCTCACCAAGCAGAGCGCCTCTGAGCAACAGGGCGATTTGTTCAATTTTTTTACGCTTGTCGGAATTCTTCCAGACATCGTGGTTGGCAATGAGCTGCGTGTTGGTCTGCATCAGCTCGTGGATGATGCGCAGGCCGTGTGCTTTTATGGTACTCTCCGTTTCCGTGACTTCAACGATCGCATCCGCCAGTCCGGAAACGACTTTGGCTTCAGTGGCCCCCCATGAGAACTCGATGGTAACCTCGATTTTGCGTTCAGCGAAATAGCGGCGAGTGAATTCGACCAACTCAGTTGCGACTTTTTTTCCCGCCAAGTCTTCCAGACGACAGATTTTGGAATCAAATGGGACGGCCAAGACCCAGCGCGCCGGACGAGAACTGACCTTTGAGTAGACAAGGTCGGCGACCACATGCACCTTAGAATTGTTTTCGGCGATCCAATCTTTCCCGGTAAGTCCGGCATCCAGAGTACCATTTTCGACGTAGCGAGACATTTCCTGGGCGCGACATATGGCACATTCAATCAAATCATCATTGATTTCAGGGAAATAACTGCGGCTGTTGACACTGATATTCCATCCGGAGCGCTTGAACAGGGAGATCGTCGCCTCTTGAAGGCTCCCCTTGGGGATGCCCAGTTTTAATTTTTGACTCACTCTTTATAAACCTCCTTGGGATCGAAAATCGGTTTTCCGATGACTTGAACGGACCCGTTTTGAATCCGTTTGTGAAAACAACTGCGATGGCCGGTGTGGCAGGCGGCGCTGCCAGCTTGTTCAATTTTCAATACAACTGCATCATCGTCGCAATCGATCCAGATTTCCTTAACGATTTGGATATGTCCGGAAGTTTCACCCTTCACCCAAAGACCCTTGCGGCTGCGACTGTAATATGTGGCCCGGCCGGTGGCCAAGGTGGTTTCCCATGCTTCCTGGTTCATAAAGGCAACCATCAGAATTTCGCCCGTACGGAAATCCTGAGCGACCGCTGCAATGAGCCCCCCCAGTTTGTCGAAGTTAAGCGTGACCATTAAGACGTTACCCTTATGAAACCGGACGATCTCGGCTCGACAAGTCTTGAACTCCAGCTCAGCCGGCGTTATGTTTTATTCATATGGATGGTTTAGTCGCTTGGCATTTGTAAAAAACTTATTCATTAATACCTTTAATGCATTTGAGTCAAATATTTTTTATTGTTGAGCTGTTTGTTTTTTGCTATTAGGGTCGAATCGAAGGTTTGTCAGCCATGACCACAAAACAGTCTGCTCCACGTCAGCCCGGTAAGCCCCCCTTGCCTCCCAAAAGGCGTTTTTTTAGGCGGTTTATCCTGGCACCCTTTCTGGTGCTGATGATTCTTGGCCTGATGGCGCTCATAGCCGCCGTGGGAGGCTACCAGTACATCAGCCAGGATCTTCCGAAAATTAATTCGTTAATGGATTACCGGCCCCCAATCATTACAACGGTTTATGCCGAAGACGGCCGTAAGATAGGAGAATTTTTTAAGGAACGCCGCATCGTAATCCCCCTCGGCGAGGTGCCACCGCTGCTGGTCAGGGCGTTCATCGCCGCCGAGGACTCACGGTTTTTTCAGCATCAGGGAATCGATCCATTCAGCATCCTGCGAGCAGCACTGAAGAACCTGGAAGCCGGAACCATCAAGCAGGGTGGAAGCACGATCACCCAGCAGGTCACGCGTTCATTTCTGCTCACACCTGAGAGAAGTTACATCCGGAAGATCAAAGAAGTTATTTTGAGTTACCGAATCGAAAAAGCGTTCACCAAAGAGGAGATTCTTTTTCTTTACCTCAACCAGATCTATCTCGGCCACGGCGCCTACGGAGTGCAGGCGGCAGCGGAAAATTATTTTGGAAAATCGGTCAAGGAGCTAAACCTTGCGGAATGCGCTGTTTTAGCGGGGTTGCCTCAGGCGCCGACCCGCTACTCGCCGTTCCGTCATCCCGAACAGGCTCGTGCACGGCAGGTGTATGTTCTTAACCGGATGGTCGAAGAAGGCTTCATCACGCGTGAGCAGGCCGACGAGGCGCTGTCGGTGAAGCTGGACATCAAGCCCCGTCGGAATATTTACGTGGAACAGGTGCCCTACTACACGGAACATGTCCGCCGCTACGTGGAAGGCAAATACGGTGTGGATGCCCTTTATAGCCAAGGCCTTCAAATCCACACGGCGGTGAGTATCGAATTCCAGAAGATCGCGGAGCAGGAGGTCAACAAAGGGCTGATCGAGATCGACAAGCGCCAGGGATACCGCGGACCGCTAAAGTCCATCACCGCCTCTGAGATCGATGCCTTTCTGCAGGAACAAGCAGCGGATGTGGAAAGCTCGCCTCTGCTTCCAGGTCGAATCACCCAAGCCGTGGTGGCACAGGTAAACGATCAGGCCAGGACCGTGGCAGTCCGGATCGGCAAAGACTCGGGTATCCTAACGCTGGCGGATATGGCTTGGGCGCGCAAGCCGAATCCGGACCTCGCGCACTACGAAGCCAAGATTCGGCAACCGGGCACGGCGTTAAAGCCCGGCGATGTCATTCTCGTAAAGATCAAAGATTCCCGTAAGAATCTTCAAGATCCCTGGCACGTATCGCTTGAACAGGAGCCTCTGGTGCAGGGTGCGATGTTGTGCCTGGAAACCGAAACCGGTTTGGTTAAAGCCATGGTGGGGGGTCGCGACTTCAATGAAACTCAGTTCAACCGCGCGATCCAATCGCGGCGTCAACCCGGTTCTTCTTTTAAGCCCATTATTTACGCAGCGGCGCTGGATCGCAAGTTCAGCGAGCCGAAAAAAGCCTACACTCCCGCGACGATGATTATCGATTCTGCAGTGGTCTTCGAAGACCGGAAAGGCGAGCAAAGCTGGAAACCAAAGAATTATAAGGAAACATTTTACGGTCCGACGCTCTTGCGCGAAGCGTTGGCACAGTCGCGTAACGTCGTTACAGTAAAGATCCTTCAGGATATCGGCGTCGATTACACCATCGAATATGCTCGCAAACTGGGAATTACCGCTGAGCTGACCCGTACGCTCTCCTTAGCGTTAGGAGCTTCCGGAGTATCATTGTTTGAGCTCACCCGTGCCTATTCCGTTTTTGCCAACCAGGGGTTTCTGGTCGAGCCGGTGTTTGTCTTAAAAATCACTGACCGGGATGGAAATGTGATAGAAGAGGCTGTCTCGGAGCGCCGGAAGGTTATCGAGAAGGACACCGCTTTCATCATGACGAACTTGATGGAAAGTGTGGTCCAGCATGGCACGGGCCAGCGAATAAAGGCGTTGGGTCGTCCGGCTGCTGGGAAAACCGGGACGACCAACGATATGTATGACGCTTGGTACATCGGCTATACCCCGGAATACATCACCGGGGTTTGGGTGGGGTTCGACACGGAAGCGCCTTTGGGTAAGACAGAAACCGGTGCAGTAGCTGCCAGCCCAATCTGGCTGGGATTTATGAAACAAGTTCTTGCCAATGAATCCGTTAAAACGTTCCAACCGCCAGATGGAGTCATTTTTGCAAAAATCGATGCCGAGACAGGTTTATTGCCGGTGACTGAGACTCGCAAAACTATTTTTGAATGTTTTAAGGAAGGCACGGTGCCCAGCGATTTCAGCAAGCGGCCCGGAGAGATAAAGGAGACCGAAGACTTTTTCAAGAAGGATTTATGAAAACCCATCCCGCTGCCAGCTGCGAGGGATAGGCTCGTAGACCCTTATTATCCGACCGTCCGGCAATACGATGAGATCACCTTCCAAACCGGAATCTGCCACTACCCGCACCCTTGAAAATCCAAACTCCCGTTTCAATGCGGCACAATTCGCGTTGCCTTGACCGCACAAGCGCGCAATGCCTTTTGGATGCACGTGCAGTTCAATCCTGTCACGTAAGGCAGGACAATGGCGCAATGCCTCCCTGACGGCCGCCAGATAGCACGCACTCTGAACCAAATGCCCGAAAGCGGGGTGGAATGGGCCGGCGATCACCCCGCGGCCAGCAACAAGCTCCTCAGAAGCCTGAAGACCTGTGCGAATAACCGAAATCCCGCGCTGCCGAAAAAAACGGTAGACCTTCATGGATAGCTCGACGGCTTCATCGAGGCAGAGCGGTCGATACCGCCCGGCGCGAAACCACATGGCCAGAGGGCTTCCATCCAGCACGAGGGTCGGATAAATACGGATAAAGGCGGGGCTCAGGTCGGCGATCCGCCGGCTGGTTTCCAACAGACGAACCTCGTCATCTCCAGGCAGTCCCACCATGAGCTGTAGCCCCACTTCGTACCCCTTGCCCTTCAGGCGCTGAACGGCAACGGTCGTGTCCGCTGCGGTGTGACCGCGATGGGACTGGCGGAGCACATCGTCGTCCATGGACTGGACGCCCAGCTCCACGCACGTTATCGGGAAGGCATTGATCAGATCCAGAGTGCGGGAGCCCACGGTATCAGGCCGGGTGGAGAAACGGATGCCGTCGAGCTCGGCCCGGTGGACCCATTCTGATGCCGTTGCCAGCAGATTTCGGATCCGCTCCGCCGGCAGCCCGAGAAAATTGCCTCCGAAGAATGCAATTTCGGCCGGCCCCGACCGGCGCCCTCGATAGCGCAGGAATTCGGCCACAGATGAGAATTCGTTTCCGGTCTCAAGGTGCTTTTCAGATTGGCCAGTAACTAGTTTTTGATTGCAGAAGATGCAACGGTGGGGACAGCCGGCATGCGGAATGAAGACCGGCACGATGAAGGGTCGTTGGCACATGGGATTGTTTCGGGCGATACCCGATGGAGGGTCAAGCCACGGATGCAAGGCGACCAGTCGTTATTGAGGCTTGAGCCGGATCAAGGCCTTTCGAGCTGCATCCTGCTCGGCTGTCTTTTTACTCTTCCCAACCCCTTCGGTTTCAACCTCCTTGACTCGCAGCAGGACCCAGAAGGTCTTGTCATGGTCAGGACCCTCCTCGCGGATGACGGTATAAACGGGCATAGGGCCGGAGCGAATCTGCACCAGCTCTTGGAGCTGGCTTTTGAAATCAATGTGCTGACTGGCATGTTCCATCTGACATACCAGCGGCAGGAACATGGATTGAACGATCTCAAATGCTGAGCCAAATCCGCCATCCAGGTAGACTGCTGCAATCAACGCCTCGATGGTTCCAGCCAAAATCGAGCTCTTTTCATTCCCTCCGGTTTGAGCTTCACCTTTACCGAACCGGATGTGAGAGCCGAGGTCGAGACGACGAGCAAGTTTGGCCAACTGCTGCTCATTGACCAGCGCGGAGCGCATGCGTGAAAGGTCGCCTTCGTTCAGATCGGCATATCGCTCCATAAGGATATGTCCCACAGCGAGGTTCAACACCGCATCTCCCAAAAACTCCAGTCGCTCATTGTCGCGCAGACCGGCTGCTGGAGCCTCATTGACATAGGAACTGTGCCGCAACGCCTCCTCTAACAAACGCTTGTCCGCAAAAAAATAGTTGAGAACATTTTCGACCGCAGAAATCGGCAGAGAAAGCATGCACCGAACCTTAAATGATTACTTCCCTATGAAACGATCGATTGGTAATATATGGACGACTGTACGAATGTAGCTAAAATGCGGGACCATTCCAGAATCGGTGACGACGCCATCCGAGACGTCAGAGCACGCTCAGCGTTCTATCAGTTTTTCATAGAGTGCATAAGAGACTTGAAAATCCCCCTTGCCGAACCCCATTTGGATCTCGGGCTGGATGTCTCCATGAAAATCGGTGCCTCCGGTCATCAGGAGATCATGGCGACGGGCCAAATCGATATACTGCTGGGTCTGCTCGCGGGAGTGTTGGGGGTAATAAACCTCAAGGCCCTTCAGCCCCATGGACATCATTTCCTGTAAGAGATCATTTAGTTGGTCCACGCCCTCTAACTCCAACAGACAAGGATGAGCTAGAACTGGAATTCCACCAGCGGCATTGATGAGTTCGATGGCATGGATGGATTCGATCCGGACTTTGTCCACATATGCCGGCTTTCCCTTTCCAAGGAACCGATCAAACGCTTCATCGATCGATTTCACGAATCCTTTTTTGGCCAACAGCTTGGCAATGTGGGGTCTGCCAGGCTGTCCGTCGACAGCCTCCTTTTCGATTTCTTCGATCCGTATGGAAAAACCCAGCTTGTTCAAACGAGCGACGATCTCCGGATTACGCTGCCTGCGGGAATCCTGAAGCTTTTCAAGCGCTCGATTCAACTCCGGGTCATCCAGTCGGAGGCCGTACCCTAAAATATGAATGCTTCCGCCGCCGGGATAGAAAGGCGGAGGCTCGGCACTGATTTCAACTCCTGTTAAAAAACCAAGCGTATCGGGAATTCCGCCCAGAAGGGCTTCACGGGCGCCGGCGATGGAGTCATGGTCAGTTATAGAAATAGCGCCTAAGCCAATGCGCAGTGCCAACGCAACAATTTCGACAGGCGAGAGCGTTCCATCCGAAGCCGTTGAGTGGATGTGAAGGTCTATGCAATCGGCAGGTCTAGATTCCAAGCGCTTTCTCCAAGGATTCCTCCTTTGCCTTGCACTCAATGCACTGCGTGGTTACCGGACGCGCCTTTAGGCGTTTGATAGAAATTTCCTCGCCGCAGGATTCACAGATGCCATAAGTTCCATTTTCGATCCGTTCGAGCGCTTGTTTGATTTTCTTGATCAGCTTGCTCTCACGATCCCGGATCCGGAGCATGAAATTGCGGTCGGCCTCCAAAGAGGCCCGGTCGGTGGGATCCGGAAAATTTTCATTGGTCGTCGTCATGCCGGAAACGGTGTCATCGGCCTGGCTCAGCAACTCCTGCATGCGCTGATGCAAATGCTTCTTAAAAAAATCCAAGTCTTTCTTCTTCATGACAGGCCCCATTGCATGATTTGGCTAATTGAACCGATTTAAAAGAACCTATTTATCACACTGAAATATAAAAGTAAATAACCAAAGCTCTGAGGAAATGCGCCCCCCAATCGGTTTTGGGAAGATGTTGGCATCGCCATCATCGGGGTGGTCTCGACATGGCGTACATGCGATCATCCAATATAAGGCAGATTTGAGGACGCTACCGGTGCAACCGTGGAGCGCAGACAACACCGATTCCGGCCCTAACCAAAGCCTGGGCGGTCAGTTGCACCGAGTGATGCTTTTCCAAATAGTTTCTCTCAAGAGCCGTCATCAGCCCCGCTTTTTCAGCATCGGCCTTGGCGAGAAAGTAATCCAGAATGTCCGATGGGTGCTCAAGTGTTTGTTCGATTTCCGGCTCGCCGCCCTCATGCTTAGCGGAAATGTTGGGAACCTTCTGGGCGATCTTTACCAGTTCGGCGCGCCGATTATAGGGCTGGCGCACAATGGATTTCCAAGTTTCGGTTATATGGTGCTCGAAACGCACGACCGTCTCCAGCCCTAAAGCCTGACGCAGATAGGAAGCTTGGTGCAGCGTTTCGTTGTCAGTGGAGTTGGAAAGATTGAAGCCGATGAGAGATGTAGCTCCACCTTCACGAGCGAAAAGTCTTGCCGTCAGCAGGGTCCACAGAATGGCGAACGGATTGTCATTGCCCATGAAGACCGAGATCTTGAATTCGTTATCGATCCCAAGGCGGTGCATCAAATACCCAACGAGCACGGTGCCCGGATTGATGTTGAGCACTTGGCGAATGCCATAGGTGGTATAGTACTTCAAGAACTCCTCGGCCCACTTGAGCGGGTATTGGTTGGGTTGGCCGATGCCGCCGAAGTAGCCGGTGATGGTTTCGGGACCGCCTAAATGGACATTGGATCCGTCAGTGCCCTTGGTATCCAGGGTTTCCACGTAACTGGCGCCCATAATCTGCATGGCCGCTGCCACCGCCATAATGTCTCCGTTATCGGCTTCCTGCTCAACCATCCGACGCACCCGGATGAACCGGCCGGGCATGAGCTCGCCGGCTTGAATGCATCGCCGGGCCTCGCTGATCAGCCAGGGGAAATACTGCAAGGCGCTAATTTCGAGCGTCACGGCATTCTTCTGGTTCAGAACCGACGCTCCATTGACCTTGTGATTATAGTCGGCCATGGAAATGAAAGCCTCTTGGTCACGCTGGTCGATCAGCCACTGGAGGTCCTTAAAATAAGGGGAATCGGCCTGTTCCAATCGAGCCATCAGGCTTTCCAACCGAGCGGCTTCAGCCGCTCGGCGATTGATTTCCTGAGGACCGCCGTAGCGGTCGATCACTTCGAGAAGTCCGCTGATGACCGGATTGTTCGGGTCGGTTAACAGTGCATTAAGCTCGTCAATCCGCTGAACTGAAATCTTCAAGGCGCTTCTCAGATCGGGCATGGCTGCCTCCCCCGTTGGTCGAGTAAGAGGTGAATCTCTCGATGCGTTGACTGGAACCTGTTATAATTGTACTTTTTTAAGAAAAAACCAGCAAGGGCATTTTTAGGGAACGACCCAATGGCACTGCTTATTTCGTTACGCCAGGCCAGCTTGAGAGTGCGGGACCGAGTTCTCCTTGAAGGCATAACCTGGGAAATCCGCACGGGTGAGCACTGGGCGGTGGTGGGACCAAACGGCGCGGGGAAATCCACGCTGGTGAAGGCATTAACCGGCGATGTCCCGGTGATCCACGGCGAAATTTTCCCGTCAGAGCCGGTCCGCCTCCGGCGGCAGGTGGCCTGCCTATCATTTGAAAGCCAGCGAAAATTGATCGCACAGGAGGATCGGCGTGCCGAACACCACGCCTTCAGCGGCCGTATGGACGGGGGAGCCCGGGTCGGCGACTTCATCCGACTGGTACGACGGGGAGTAAATCGTCGCCCATCGGATATTTTGGAGCGAATTCAGATCGCACGCCTGCTCGACCAACACATCCGAGAGCTGTCCTCCGGGGAGATGCGGAGGTTTCAGATTGCATTGGCGCTTAGTAACAACCCGAGCGTCTTGATTCTGGATGAACCTTTTGAGGGCCTTGACCAAGAGTATCAGACGGAATTAGCCAGGATCATCAACGAGCTGATGGATTCCGACCGCGCGGTGGTGCTGGTCACCCACCGCCGCAGCGAAATACCCTTGAACGCCACTCACGTGATCGGGGTAAAAGCGGGACGAGTTGTTTTTCAAGGCCGGCGCGAGGATCTGCTGGATGCCAAACGAATGGATAGTCTATACGCATTGCCCTTGGACCAGGCGGCACATTTATCGGGCCTGCCGGCAGCGGTAGACGCCTCCATGCGGACGGCCGAACCGCCGTCAGACGTGCTGGTCAATTTGAGTAATGTCACGGTGAGGCATCGGGCAGTCCCCGTATTCGAAAATCTTTCCTGGACGGTCAGGCACGGGCAGCACTGGGCCGTGTGCGGGCCGAACGGTTGCGGTAAGTCCACCTTGCTGAGCCTGGTGGTGGGAGATCATCCTCAAGCTTACGCCAATACCGTCAGCGTGTTCGGAAAACCGCGCGGCGGGGGAGGCGGCAGCATTCGCGAAACCAAGGCAGGCATTGGAATTATCTCGTCGGAGCTGCAGGTTCGCTATCGTAAGGCCATCACGGCGCTTGATGTCGTGATTTCCGGTTTCTTCGACTCCACCGGTCTTTACCGGAAAGCGTCACCGTATCAGGCGACGGTATCCGAAGCATGGATGCAATCCTTCGGGCTGCAGACTCTGGCGGACAAGAAGTTCAATCACCTGTCCCATGGTGAGCAACGCATGGTGTTACTTGCCCGAGCCATGGTTAAACCGCCACGGCTGTTGGTTTTGGATGAGCCATGTCAGGGCTTGGATATCGGCAATCGACGGCTGATTCTGCAGACCATCGATCGCATCGCTGGCACGGGCCAGACGACGATTCTTTTCGTTAGCCACCATATTGAAGAAATTCCCGCCTGCATCACGCACTATCTCATACTGGTTCGGGAAGGCAACCAGCCGTCCCGAGCGATTGTCTCTGACGCCCCCGCTCAGCATCACACGGCTTTAAAAAGTCATTCGACCGGATTCTACCATGGGATAATGACAAGGAAATAATTGGGTGGGAAATAGTTACGGCTTGTGAGGCACAGATCGGCCCCAGGAAATGATGCCGGCCCGATAGGGCAATTGGATTAAAAAAGGGCCAATTGAATCAGATACCCGATTCCACTGAACAAACCGATGTAAAACGCCATTGAAAAGATGGCCCTAAACCAGCCCTTAACCACTTTATTCGTCAAGATCATGGCTCCGGAGGAGATATCATTCATGTATTATTTTATCCTTACGATGCCTGAATGTAAAATAAATTCCCCGCCTCGATTCCCCGGAACGGCCTCCATGCTAAACTTGGAGGTCCCTATGCCTGCAATCCATTATCACAAACTTCGATAATCAGTTGTGCCACGAACTCTGCCGACAGGTTTTCATTACCAAGGCTTTTAATGATATCAATTGATTCAGCGATAGTCCGCCTCTTCTGGTAAGAACGGTCCGTGCTCAGGGCATCAAAGCAATCCGCTACGCTGATGATGCGCGCTCCCAAAGGAATTTCATCGGCCTTTAGCCCATAAGGATAGCCCGATCCGTCCTGGCGTTCATGGTGATAACGCACACAGTCGATTACCGGCTCCGCCACTTGAACGGCTTTGAGAAACTGGCCCCCGATTTCCGGATGCCTCTGTATCTCGGCCCGCATGGCCGTGGAAAGCTTTTCTTGCGTGTTGCTAATAAGTTCAGGGCTGAAAGCGATCTTCCCGATATCGTGGAGCAGCCCTCCAATACGGACGGTTTCCACATAATCGGTGGGTAGTCCCATGCGCTGCGCAATGCGCCGGGCATAAGCAGCCACACGGCGAGCATGGCCCCGGGTGTAGGAATCCTGAAATCCCAGCACGACGCTGAGCGCCGCCAGATCGCAGATGTTAGAATGATACAGAACATCTCGGATTCCCCTTTGAACACCAGCGTAAACCCACATGGGATTCGGATGATTCATAACGCCCTTAAAAAAACCGTTCCGGCCGCGGAGGACCGGAAAATATAGTGATTCGCTAAACATTGGAAGGCGCGATTTATAGATGAATGGCGGATGGCTGTCAAGATAAAAAAATCACTTGGCGCTCAACAGATTGATCGTTCGCATGAGGGTCAGGGGGTTGACACTGACGTTGTTGACCTTGGCCCCCCAGTGCAGATGAGGTCCGGTGGCGCGGCCTGTCGCCCCGGCCAAGGCGATCACCGCCCCTTTTTCAACCCGTTGGCCTACAGCAACCGCCATCCGGCTCAAATGGGAATAGGACGTGAAAACGCCGGCACCGTGGTCGATAATCACTGCGTTGCCGGAATAGAAAAGATCCTTGGCCAAGCACACCTTTCCGGAACCGGCCGTATGCACAGGATCCCCGGTCTGAGCTCGAAAATCAACGCCCGAGTGTTGGCTTTGAAGCTCTCCGTTGAAAAGACGTCGGGTACCGAACGGGCCGTTCACCTCTCCGGGTACGGGAACTCGAAACCCGTCCTGCCATAGTCGCGAACGGCTGCCGGAGGCATAGATTTTTTTTAGCTCCGCCTGCTCGCGCCGGATGCGATCGAGGTCATCAGGACTCGGGCGAACATGGCGAGGGTCGACTTTCAGCCTTTCTTCGCCATAGGCTCCCGAATGGATGGTGAAAGCGACGGATGCGGAGTGCTGTTGGCTGCCCACACTCCAGGCTACCGTTATCTTGGCAGGTCCCGGACGGGTCGACAGCGCGATTCCTACTAAACCGGCGTAAGCTCGTCTGGTCTCATCCGGGTGCAGGAAAATCTGAATCGTTTGATCGCCGAAGGAAACGACCGGATTCCGGACGGAAGCAGGCACATGGTCCCAGTCGATTAGAACGAGCAACGTGTCCCCGGTTTCCACTACTTCAGCTGAAAGCGTGATCCGAGGAACGGGCACTGCCTGGTTCAACTGAGAGGCGGCGGGTTGAGGCCAAAAGACTGTGGAAAGGATTCCGTAACTGAACAACACACACAGTCCTTTAAGTAAAACGTTACTCTGGTGCCGGGCGTGCGGATCGACAGTGAAGACGAATGGGTTCATGATATTCAACAGCAATGGCTTTTTGCATTCCTCGTAAAGAGAGAGGGCGCTGACCAGCGCCCCCTCTCTTTCTTATGGGCAACTTTAGCCCTTGATGATCCGGGGCAACATCATCTGGTGCTGCGGGCAGATGGAGCGCGGGTTTTGGTAGGCGGCGCCGGCAAAGGCCTTCAGGTAGTCGCGGATCGCCGTCATCTTGGCCACTTCGTCCACTAAGCCGTGCTGGGCGCAATAGATCGGACGGGAGTTGTCGTAATAGGATTTGACCAGCTTGTTCATCTCCTCGATGACCGGTTCAAGGGGTTTGCCGGACTCTTTCTCCTTCACCAGCCGCCGGGAGTAACTTGCGGCGGCCGCGGTCTCGCCGTGCATGACGTAAATTTCGGTCGTGGCCGTGCCGAGCGTAAAGGCGTTGTGGCGGTTGGCCGTGGGGCCGCCCATGATGTAGTGGGCCGCAGCGGTTCCTTTGCGCAGAACCATCAGGATCATGGGGATGTCGGTCTGCTGGATGGAGTAAATCAGGGCCTGCCCCAACCCAAGCAACTCGGCCTTCTCCGCGATGTCGCCGACATCGATTCCCGATGTATCCTGGACCCAGATGATGGGCACGCGGTCGCGGCCGCAGTGCACCACGAACTCGTTCATCTTGATGAGCCCCTGGCGGTAGAGTTTGCCGCCGATGCCCGGATAGGGCGCGTATTCCGGGTAGTTCTCGCCCAGGAAGCCTTGCCGGTTGCCGATGACCCCCATGAGAAAGCCGTCGATTTTGACGAGGCCGGTATATACTTCCGGCCCGTAGCCCGGACGGTATTCCATGTGCTCGCTGCCATCGACGAGGCGGGCCAGCACCTCGTCGAAGTCGTACATCTGCTTCTGGTTGAAGGGCACCAGGTAGTAGATGTCCTCGGCCGGGAAGCGCGGCTCCTTAGGCTCGGCAGCGCGGAAGAACTTGGGGTTGTATCCCGGAATGCCCCTCATGTAATCCTTGATCCCATCCAGCACCCCCTGTTCAGTGTCGTAGACATGACGGAAAAACCCGGTGCTATCGTGGTGGATCTTGACCGAACCCGGCGGCTCCGCCTTGAATTGCTTGGCGGCTGCGATGAGCTGCTCCGCACCCTCCAGATCGAAGAAACCCTTGGGTGACATGCCGCTCAAGATTCCGCCGCCGCCGACGGCGATGTTGGCGTCCTTGTGGGCGAAGAGGATGGTGGGGC
>CAZEKN010000002.1:0-28751 GCA_964512755.1 uncultured Desulfatibacillum sp.
TCACGTTGCCGAGGGATTTGGACATCTTGCGGCCCTCGGCGTCCACCACGAAGCCGTGCGTCAGGACGGCATCGTAAGGCGCGCGGCCGCGATTGCCGACCGCAGTCAGCAGCGAGCTGTGGAACCAGCCGCGGTGCTGGTCGCTGCCCTCGAGATAAAGGTCGGCCGGCCAGCGCAGGTCTTTGCGCACATCGAGCACCGCCGCATGGCTCACTCCGGAGTCGAACCAGACGTCCAGGATGTCGGTTTCCTTGACAAAGCCGTCGTGCCCGCATTGAGGGCAGCGCGCGCCGGGCGGCAGGATCTGGGCGATATCGCGTTCGAACCAGACATCCGCTCCGTGCTCGCTGAACATCCGCACCACGCGGTCGATGGTCTCCTGGTTCAGGAGCAGCGTCTCGCATTTGGCGCAGTAGCAGACCGTGATGGGCACCCCCCAGGCGCGTTGGCGGGAGACGCACCAGTCCGGCCGGTTTTCGATCATGCCGTAGATACGCTCACGGCCCCAGGCGGGGATCCACTGCACGCGGTCGATTTCCGCGAGCGATTTGCGCCGCAGCCCGGTCTTGTCCATGGAGATGAACCACTGCGGCGTTGCTCGGAAGATGACGGGTTGCTTGCAGCGCCAGCAGTGCGGATAGGCGTGCGCAAGCGTGCCGGCCTGGACCAGCGCGCCCGTTTCGCTGAGTTTGGCGCGGATCTGCGGGTTGGCATCGAAGACAAACTGTCCGCCGAAAAACTTGACCTCGGGGGTGAACCGGCCGCGGTCGTCCACCGGCGAATAGGCCTCGAGCCCGTATTCCAGACCGACGTCATGGTCCTCGCGGCCGTGGCCCGGAGCCGTATGCACGCAGCCGGTGCCGGCATCGAGCGTTACGTGCCGGCCGAGCACGATGATTGATTCGCGGTCGTAAAAGGGATGGCGGCAGGTCTTGCGCTCGAGCCGCCGCGGATCGATGCGGGCGAGGATGGAATAGGCCGGCCGGCCGAACGTTGCCATACAGGGCTCCACCAGATCCCGGGCGAGTACGAAGACTTCGTCCCGGCCTGCGTCCACGGCGACATACTCGAAATCGGGATGCAGCGCGACGGCCAGATTGGCCGGCAGGGTCCAGGGGGTGGTCGTCCAGATGACGACGTAGGCCGCCTTGCCCGCCAGCGCGGGGTAATCCGTTCCCAGATCATCCGTCAGGGCGAATTTGACGAAGATCGAATCGGTGGATTCGTCCTGATATTCGATTTCGGCTTCGGCCAATGCGGTCTGACAGGTAAAGCACCAATGGATGGGCTTCTTGCTGCGGGTCAGGTCGCCGGACAGACCGAACTTCATGCACTCGCGGGCGATGATCGCCTCGTACTCGTAGTTCATGGTGAGATAGGGGTTGGCCCAGTCTCCCATGACCCCCAGGCGCTTGAATTCGTTGCGCTGGATGTCGATGAAGCGCTCGGCGTAGGCGCGGCAGAGCTTGCGGACCTGGGAGCGGGTTAGACTCTTTTTCTTCTCGCCCAGTTCCTTGTCGACGTTATGCTCGATCGGCAGGCCGTGGCAATCCCATCCCGGCACATAAACCGCATCGAATCCCGACATCTGCTTGGAGCGCACGATGATGTCCTTGAGGATCTTGTTCAGGGCGGTTCCGATATGGATGTGGCCGTTGGCGTAAGGCGGTCCGTCGTGCAGGATAAACGGCGTGCGGCCGGCCGAAGCGCTGCGGATCGCCTCGTAGAGCCGGTGGTCCTCCCATTGCTTCAGCTGCTCCGGCTCGCGCCGCGCCAGGTTGGCCTTCATGGCAAATTCGGTTGTCGGCAGATTGAGCGTTTGCTTGTAATCCATTCCATCCTCCCCGGGTCGGCTGCTTGTCGACCCGGCATTTCTAACTGCAACCGAATGCGGTGTCAAGGAGACCGTCGGTTTGACTTCAGAAGAGAAAAAACATGCGGTAGAGGGCCAACCCCAGAAGAATCAGGGCCAGTCCGAGGATCCAGATGAGCTGTTCGGGCGTGAAACGGGGCATGGGATGGGTTGCGTTACGTGTTCCATCGCCGCGGAAGCGCTTCTACTCCCTTACCGGAAGACCCATCACGGCGCATCCAGTCCAAACTCCGCGTGCAGCGCCTGAACCGCCAGCTCGGCGTACTTTTGCTCGATCAGGCAGGAAATTCGGATTTCGGAGGTGCTAATCATCATGATGTTGATCCCCTCCCGGGCGAGGGTGTTGAACATCCGCGCCGCCACACCGGGGTGACTGCGCATGCCCACGCCGGTGACCGATACTTTGGCGATGTTCTCGTCGCCGAACACGTCTTCGGCCGCGATGTCTTGGGCCACCGTTTTTTCGATCGCCAGAGCAGCCTTGAAATCGGCTTTGGGAACGGTGAAGGTCAGGTCCGTCTTGCCGCTGGCCCGGGTGTTCTGGATGATCATGTCGACGGAGATGCCGGCCGCGGCGATCGGGCTGAAGATCTTGGCGGCGATTCCGGGCATGTCGGGCACTTTGCGCAGCGTGATGCGTGCGTCGTTCTTGTTCATGGTCACCGCAGAGACCACCACCCGTTCCATGCCGTTGTCCTCATTGACGACCATGGTTCCTTCCTCCTCCGCAAAAGACGATCGGACGTGCACCGGCACGTTGTACTTCATGGCAAACTCGACCGAACGGATCTGCAGCACCTTGGCGCCGATGCTGGCCATCTCCAGCATCTCCTCGTAGGAGATCCGATCGAGCTTGCGGGCCTTGGGCACCACGTTCGGATCGGCTGTGAAGACGCCGGTTACGTCCGTATAGATTTCGCAGCAATCCGCCTGCAGCGCGGCCGCAATGGCGACGGCCGATGTATCCGAGCCGCCGCGGCCCAAGGTCGTGATGTTGCCATCCGGGTCACAGCCCTGGAAACCGGCTACGACCACGATGGTGCGCTCGGCGAGCAGGCTGCGCACGCGATCGGCCCGAATGTCCTGGATGCGGGCGTTGCCGTAACAGAAATCGGTGCGGACCTCCACCTGAAATCCCATCAGGGAAAGGGCCGGGAACCCCATGGTCCGTAGCATCATGGCCAGCAGCGCGGCGGTGGTCTGCTCGCCGGTCGCCAGCAGCGCGTCCAGCTCGCGCTTGTCCGGGGTTTCGTTGACCTGCTTGGCCAGGTTGATGAGCCCATCGGTGACGCCGGCCATGGCCGAGACGATGACCACGACGTCGTTGCCCTGCTGATGGGTGCGGATCACTCGATTGGCCACGTTCTGGATGCGCTCCAGGTTGGCCACCGACGTGCCGCCGTATTTTTGAACGATCAATCCCATTGGTTCCCTCCGAGCCACGGGCTCGCAATAGGCGACATCCAGCATCGCTGCGGTTGCACCGGTCCTGCCCGTCAGCGCTAAACCGGATTCGCCGGTGATGAGCCTGTAAAGCGATTCAACGCCTTTAGCAGACTCGCTGCCGCTTGTCCATATGCCAGCAACTGCAACGTGCGATGGTCGCCCTCGCCGATCTCGAATCGGACTTCCAGCCGGTCCGCCTCCGCCTGCGGCTGCAGCCGGTCGGCCCATTCCACCGCCGCGACGCCGTCGCCATGCAGAATCTCGTTCAAGCCGAGGTCATCCGGGTCGAAACCGGCATTCAGGCGGTAAAGATCGATGTGGGCCAGCGGCAGCCGCGCCGGGTATTCGTTGATGAGAGTGTAGCTCGGACTGGTGACGTAATGTTCGGGAGAGACGCCGAGCCCGCGCGCCAAACCCTGGACGAACATCGTCTTGCCGCTGCCGAGCTCACCCAGCAGAAAGATGGCCAGGGGGGTCGCGAGCAGCTGCCCGCAGCGCCGGCCCAGCGCCCGGGTTTCTTCGGCGTCGGCGGTCGTGATCGTCAGCGCTGCCATCGGGGAAAGCGCTTGCGTCATTCAGGCCTCCGCGAACAGGGTCATGAGCTGTCCGGGCAGGGCGGCCATGACCTCGCCGGCCAGATAGCCCCATGGCCCGACGCTGCGTGCCAGGTGGTCGGCCGCCGCTCCGTGGAGATAGACCGCTGCCCGGGCGGCCAGATCCGACCGGATGCCCTGCGCGATCAATCCCGCCAGGGCGCCGGTCAGCACATCGCCCATGCCGCCGGAGGCCATGCCGGAGTTGCCGGTGGGGTTGATGTAGACGGTCCCGTCCGGGTGGGCAATCAGGGTGCGGGCGCCCTTGAGAACCACATGCAGGTTCAGGGCGGTTGCGAGGTCGCGGGCGCAGGCGATGCGGTCGCGCTGCACGGCAGCGGCCGTCGTTCCGAGCAGGCGCGCCATCTCGCCCGGATGCGGGGTGAGAACCGTATCAGCCGGCCGGTTTTTGAACACCTCCGATGCCCCGGCCAGATGGTTCAAACCGTCGGCGTCAATCACCGTCGGGATCGGGCTCGATCGGGCCAGCTCGCGGACCAACTCACCGGTTTCCGGGGCCGGGCCCAGACCAGGGCCCAGGGCCAGGCAGGATTTGGCCTGCGCCAGCCCAAGGATGGCATCCTGTGCGCTGGGGCCCAGCGTTCCGGCGCCGGTTTCGGGCAACGGCACAGTCATGGCCTCGAGCGTCAGCGTTTCCATGATCGCATGCAGGCTGGCGGGCGTTGCAAGGGTTACCAGCCCGGCCCCGATTCTCAGCGCGGCGGCTGCAGTCATGGCGGCTGCGCCGGTCTTGCCGGGGGAGCCGGCGATGACGAGCAGATGCCCGGTGCGCCCCTTGTGGGTATCGGCCGGCCGCGGGGCCACATAACCCCGGACGGTATCAGCGGACAGCAGGAAATGGCGCGGCCGGATGCAGTCGACCAGGGCGGGCGGAATCCCGATGTCGACCACTTCCAGCCGGCCGGTGTAATCCACACCGGGGAAGACCACCTGGCCGATCTTGGGGTGGGCGAAGGTGACGGTGAGGCGGGCACGAATGCAGGCGCCGCCAGGCTGACCGGTATCCGCGCTGAGACCGGAAGGAATATCGACCGCCAGCACCGGGCGGTTCAACTGGTTGATGAATTCGATCGCATTGCGGAAAAGACCGCGGACCTCCGAGCGCAGGCCGGTGCCGAAGATGGCGTCCACCCAGACCGCCTCGGCACGCATGTCCTGCTGGCAGCGGCTGAAGGACGCTTCATCCGCCGCTTGGATCACCGGAACGCCGGCAGCGGGTAGGAGCTTGAGGTTGGCGGCGGCATCGCCCTGGATTTGGTCGGGGGGCGACAACAGGTAAACGCGGACGGGATAGCCTTTCTGGGCCAGGCAACGGGCGATGACGTATCCGTCGCCGCCGTTGTTGCCGCGTCCGGCGATGACGCCTACTCCCTGGCGGGCCGCGTCGCCGAAGTGGGAGAGGAAGACGCGCACGGCCTCTCGGCCGGCGTTTTCCATCAGCAGCCGGCCCGGAAGCCCGAATTGCTCGATGGTCAGGCGGTCCAGCGTCTGCATCTCCGTGGATGTCAGCACAACCATGCCGTCACCTCCCCGGTTGCGACGGTCGCCGCGTCCCGCGCAACCAAAACCTCCGCCCGGCGGCTTGGATCGTCAACGTGTCCGATGCCCGCGTATCCCAGCCGCCGCCTGGCCCGGTTCGGACCGGCGGCCTGCTTTCAAGGCTTGCAGCAGCTGCCGGCTCTTGGCGGCCATACGGCGGGCATCCGCCGCATGCTGCTCGTGGTCATACCCGCAGAGGTGCAGCAGCCCGTGCACGACCAGCTGGTTGATCCGCTCTTCCAGATCCAGACCGGCCGCTTGGGCCTCCCGCCAGGCGGTATCCATCGAAATCACCACATCCCCCAGGAGATGAGGGCTGAGGTGGGCGAACCGCCCTTCCTGCATCGGAAAGGCGATGACGTTGGTGGGGCCCTCCCGGCTCAGATACGCCCGGTTCATCGCGGCGATCTGGGGATCGTCTACCAGCAGGATGGACAGCTCGGCTTCAGGATGCCCTAAGGACTTTAGGAGGATCCGGGAATTCCGTCGCATCCGGCTCAACGAGATCCGGTGGCGTCTTTGGCGGTTGGCGATCTGGATGTCCATTTTTGAGTCTGCTCTTGCCGTTCTCGGCGGCGAAAGAACGCTGGTCGTAGTATTCGATGCGGTGATGGTGGATCCCGTTCAGAATGGTGTTGAAGCAGCCGGCGATTTTGTTAAGGTCTTTCAGGGTCAGATCGCATTCCTCGAGCTGGCCGTCGGAGAGAATGCGGTTGAACAGGCTCTGGACCATGCCCTTGATGCGTGCCGGGGTCGGGTTCTCCAGCGTTCGTGACGCCGCCTCGACCACGTCGGCCAGCATCACCAACGCCGCTTCACGGGTCTGCGGCTTGGGGCCGGGATAGCGAAAATCGGCTTCCTTGACTTGATCGTCGCCCTTCAGCTGCCGGGCCTTTTCATAAAAATAACGGATGAGGCTGGTGCCGTGGTGCTGCCGGATGCCGTCGATGATGACCGGGCACAGCCTGTGCTCGCGGGCGATTTCCACCCCTTCCTTTATGTGCGAGATGAGGATCAGGCTGGACATGGACGGCGCCAGCCGATCATGCTTGTTCTTGCCGTTGCGCTGGTTTTCGATGTAGTATTGCGCTTTCTTGATTTTGCCGATGTCGTGATAATAGCCGGTCACCTTGGCCATCAGCGGATTGGCGCCGATCTCCGCGGCGGCGGCTTCTACCATGGAGCCCAGGATGACCGAGTGGTGGTAGCTGCCCGGCGCCTCGATCATGAGCTGTCGCAGGATCGGCCGGTCCAGATTGGCGAGTTCCAGCAGGCTGATATCCGTGGTGTAGCCGAAAGCGATCTCCGCGAGCGGAACCACTCCGGCGGCAACCACCCCGGCGCCCATGCCGCCCAAAAACGCGAAGGCGCTGCTCCAGGCCCAACCGGTCCAGGACGGGTGCCCGTTGAAGACATCGACCGCCACGGCCAATGCGGCGCCGAGCAGGCCGGTCTTGGCGCCCGCCGTGACGAAGACCTTGCGCTCCCGGCAGGTGCGGATCCAAAAGGCTCCCATGCATCCGGTGATCATGAAAAAGATGCACATGGCCAGGTTGTTTTCAAACAGGATCGCCGTTCCGACCGCCGTCACGACCGCAAAGGCCACGGCCGCCGGCAGCTTCAGAAAAACGCAAATGATCATCGGTGCGGCCGCCAGCGGTACGAGGAAAAGGACGGAGGTTCCCGGAATGGCATAATGCGAGGCGCGGATCGCCCCGGCCAACAAGGTTGTCATGATCTGGGCTGCGAGCTGAAGAAAGATGAAGACGCACGCCATCAAAACGGCCGCTCGTGTGGGGTATTCGTTCATGGCCAGGCTGCGCCTGAAAAAAAGGATATGGCTCGCCGCGATCAGGCCGCCGATCAGGGCGGCTGTTCCCAAAAGGGTCAAGAAGAAGGACTCGGGTCTACCTTCGGATTCGAGGGCCTGAAGTTTGAGCAGGTGTAGTTCGCTCACCCGTTCGCCCTCGCGCAGGAGCATCTCTCCCTGCTTGATCTTGTAAAGGACGGGTTTGACTTCGGCGGCCGCCCGCATTTTGCGCTGCTCGGTTTCGCTGCGGTTGAGGGTGATGTTGGGTTGGATCAGGCGTTGACAGAAGTCGACCACCAAGTTGGCGATGGCGTAATCCAGATCCCGAAGCATGGGCTGGCCCTGGCTACGGACCAGCGAGCGGGCTTGGTCCAGGCTGTAGAACTGCTTAAAGTCATGGACGACCCTCTCTTCATGGGTGCGAACATCCCTTAGCAGGACGCCTCTTTCCAAGTCTTTGAGCAGGTTTTCCTTGGTGGAAACGACCCCGTTGTCGATGATTTTCTGGATGATCTCTGCGATTCCGCCCGCGATCCGCTTGGAGAACCCCTCCGCTTCGAGGGCGGCAAACGCGCCGTTGCTGACGCGGATGGCGATTTTGTCCTCAAAGGCTTTGCGGGCCTCCTCGGGCGGCGTTGGCGCGTCCGCCGCTGCGTGCGGCCCGGGGGCACTGTTTTCAAATGCGGCCCGGCGCATGGCCCGCAAGTCGGCAAAGGCCTCTTCCACCATTCGGGCGAGCCGAGCGGACAGCTCATTGTCCTGGTCATAGACCGTGAGCACTTCCTGAACCGCCTGCTGGCGTTTGATCTCGGTCGCCGCCTGATCCTTTACGAGCAATTCCCGCGGGGCCTTGACGTCCTTTTCGGCCACATCGCCGACCGTGTACTGCAGCCGGGGCACCATGATGCGAGGGTAAAGGATCAGGGAAAAGGCGATCGAGACAGCGGCCAGCAGCAGCAGCCGAAGGCCGAACGGCCATTCGTGCAGTAGGGTCGGCAGCGAAAAACGTTTGTCGAAGGTCATGTCCGTTCCCTCCGAACGCCGTCCGGATGGAGATCGGGTTGCGTTCCCCGTTTGCGGGCGTCCAGCTCCTCGTACGCCCGGATGATCTCCTGTACCAAGCGGTGCCGCACCACATCCTGTTTGGAGAAGAATACGAATTTGATGCCCTCGATGCCCTGCAGAATGTTCTTGGTTTCGATCAACCCCGAGGTGCGCTCCCGCGGCAGGTCGATCTGGGTGATATCGCCCGTGATCACCGCCTTGGAATTGAACCCGATGCGAGTCAGAAACATCTTCATCTGTTCGGAGGTGGTGTTCTGGGCTTCGTCCAGGATGATAAACGAGTCGTTCAGGGTCCGGCCGCGCATGAAGGCGATCGGCGCGACCTCGATCACCCCTTTCTCCATCAGCGTCGAATATTTTTCGAAGCGCATCATGTCGTGCAGGGCATCATAGAGCGGCCGCAGATACGGGTCCACCTTTTCGGCCAGATCCCCCGGCAGGAACCCCAGGGTCTCGCCGGCTTCCACCGCCGGGCGGGTCAGGATGATCCGGCTGACCTGGGCTTTGGTGAAGGCCGCCACGGCCATGGCCATGGCCAGATAAGTCTTGCCGGTCCCGGCCGGGCCGATGCCGAAGACAATGTCATGGCTGCGGATCGCGTCGATGTAAGCCTTTTGGGCCGGGCTCTTCGGCGTAATCACGCTTTTCTTGGCCGTGACATAGACCGTGTCCAGAAAGACGTCTTTCAGGTTGAGGCGGTCGTTGCCGCTCAACATGCGCACCGCGTACTCGATGTCGTTCGGGTGCAGCGGGTAGCCTGCTTTCAGCAGTCCGTAAAGCTGGTTCAGAAGATTCTCCGCCAGTTCCGCCAGCACCCGCTCGCCTTCGATGAAGACCGCCGCGCCGCGGGTGGTGATGCGCACATCGAGCAGTTCCGCCAGCCGCTGCAAATGAGCATTGTGCTCCCCGAAGAGCTGGCGGGCGAACTCATTGTCCGCAAAGGAAACAGTGACGGTATGCGGGTGGCTCATATGGCTGACGTCCAAGAACCGGCAAGAGCTGTGCTCCGGATTTTTAAGCTTGATTAATTACCACACCTGGCTTCAGAAATGCAAATCGTCAATTTTACCTTGACGGACCCGGGACGGCTTTGTTAGGTCATCGGATGCTCCGGAAAGCGAATGTGCCGGGGGCGTGGTGAAAACCGCTCACCGTCGAGTGCCGCATGAACGCGTTTGACATCATTGTTGGCGTTATCTTGATCTACGGCCTGGTGCGGGGGCTTTTCCGCGGCCTGGTCAAAGAGGTGTCATCGATCATCGGGGTGTTGGGCGGTTTCCTGGCCGCCTATTCGTTTTATGGAACGGTCGGCGGCTATTTGTCCGGACTGGTGTCGAGCCCGGCCTACCGCAATCTCCTGGCGTTTCTGATTATCTTCAGCGCGGTGGTCATATTGGTGAACGTGCTGGCCATGGTCATCAAGTACCTGTTGAAGATCGTTTTCTTGGGATGGCTGGATCGGCTGGGCGGGGTGGCCTTCGGTTTTGTCAAGGGGGCGCTGATCGCCTCGGTCCTTTTTTGGGCGCTGACGGCTTTTCTCCCGAAGGGTACGCCGTTGATCAAGGAATCCATGGCCGCACCCTATGTGGCCATCGTATCCGAGAAGCTGGCCGGCATCGTTTCCAGCGACATCAAGCGTGAATTCGCCGCCAAACTAGATGAACTGAAAAAGGCGTGGAACTCATTGAAATGAGCCAGGCAACGGCGGCGATGGATGAATTGATCCGCATCATCGAGCGGTTGAGGGGGCCGGACGGGTGCCCGTGGGACCGCGAGCAGTCCGCGCGCTCCATGGTGCGCTTTCTGATCGAAGAAGCCTATGAGCTGGCAGACGCGATTGCATCCGATCATGCCGAGCACATTCGCGAAGAACTTGGAGACGTTCTGTTCCATATCCTCTTTATCACCCAGATGCATTCCGAAGAGGGTCGGTTTGATCTGGAACAGGTCTGCCGGGAGATCAGCGCGAAGATGAAGCGCCGCCATCCGCACGTGTTCGGCTCGGTGCGCGTGACGGACAGCGCAGAGGTCGTGCGGAATTGGCAGGAAATCAAGCGCGGTGAAAAGCACGCCGGTCGGCGGGCATCGGCATTGGATGCCGTGCCGGCCGGACTGCCCGGCCTGATGCGGGCTTACGCGGTTTCGGAGCGAGCGGCGCGGGTTCGGTTCGACTGGGATGAGCTGCCGGGCGTGCTCGCCAAGCTTCAGGAGGAGTTGGCGGAATTCACCGCCGCGGCGGAATGCAACGATATGGCCCAGGCGGCGCTGGAATTCGGCGATATTCTTTTTACAATGGTGAACCTGGCCCGATTTGGCGGAGTGCATCCGGAAACGGCGTTGACTGCGGCCGTCCAGAAGTTCGAGCGTCGCTTCCGGCGGATGGAGGCCATCGTTGCAGACAGCGGCCGGGATCTGGAGTCCATGCCGCAGACCGAAAAAGACCGGATCTGGGAAGCCGTGAAATCAGAAGAACGCCAGGCGCATTAAACCTTTTAGCGGATCGATTCGAACCTGTTTCGTCGCCGGCGGCCCAGCGCCGCATCCCGGCGGGGCTTTACATCCTATGATTGCGATCATCGACTACAAGGCCGGTAATCTCACCAGCGTTGCCCGCGCCGTGAGCCATTTGGGATTCCCGTGTGCCGTCACTCACGACATCACCGCAATCCGTCGGGCGCAGCGCATTATTTTCCCCGGCGTTGGCGCCGCCGGCGCCGCCATGAGCAGCCTGAAGCAGCTCGGCCTCGACGAGGTCCTGACGGAGCAGGCGGCGGCGGGCAAGCCCATCCTCGGAATTTGCATCGGCTGCCAGGTGATCATGAATCACAGCGAAGAGAACGATACCCTCTGCCTCGGCCTGGTCCCAGGACGGACGGCGGCGTTCCCGGCCGGGCTTGCGGATGAAGACGGTCGATCCCTCAAGATTCCCCACATGGGGTGGAACCGCATCCGCATCCGCTCGGAACACCCTTTTCTGGCCGGGGTCGGTCCGGAGGATGAATTCTACTTCGTGCACAGTTTTTATCCGGTGCCCGACGATCCGCGAACGGTCCTGGCCACCTCCGATTACGGTTTGAGCTTCGCCTCGGTGATCGGCCGGGGGCATCTGGTGGCCACCCAGTTTCATCTTGAAAAAAGCGGCCGCCCCGGCCTCCGGATGCTGGGCAACTTCTGCGCCTGGAATCCTTCCGATTCGGAATAGCCATGTTGAGCAAACGCATCATCCCTTGCCTGGATGTCCGCGACGGGCGCACCACCAAAGGGATTCGGTTCAAAGACAATGTGGATATCGGCGACCCCGTGGCGATGGCCCGGTTCTACTACGAGGCGGGGGCCGACGAGATCGTCTTTTACGACATCACCGCGTCGCATGAGCGGCGCGGTATCATGATCGATGTCGTCCGGCGGGTGGCCGAGACCATCTTTATCCCATTTTCGGTCGGCGGCGGCGTGCGGACGCTGGAGGACATGCGCGAGGTGCTGCTGGCGGGGGCCGAGAAAGTCAGCGTCAATTCGGCGGCGGTGCGCAACCCGGATATCATTGCGCGGGGCGCCGAGGCCTTCGGCAGTCAGTGTATCGTGCTGGGTATGGACGTCAAGCACGTGAACCGGAGCCCCGCCATTCCCAGCGGCTACGAAGTCGTGATCAACGGCGGCCGGACGACCACGGGGATCGACGCGCTCCAATGGGCGCAGCGCGCTGAGAAACTAGGGGCCGGGGAGATTTGCCTGAATTCCATCGATGCCGATGGAACCCAGGAGGGGTATGAATTGAACCTGACCTCACGGGTCTCCAGCCAGGCAGGGATCCCGGTGATCGCCTCGGGGGGCGCCGGTCGGCCGGAGCATCTTCGGGATGTCCTCACCGTTGGCCGGGCGGATGCCGCTCTGATCGCTTCGATGGTCCACTACGGCAGCCACACCATCGCCGACATTAAATCCTACTTGAAACAGTGCGGCATAGCCGTGCGACCCTGCAGCTGAAAGCCGCGTTCAGGCGATTTCGCCAAACGGCAGAAACCCCGGCGGCGTCCGCCGCACCAAGCGTCCGTCCTCATCGTATTTTTCGACGATGATCTTGCCTTCTTCCAGTCGGTTGCGAGTCGTGGTGCTTTCCTGCGTGTCAGCTTCCGAATGCGATGTTTCGCTTTCGTTGGATTTTTCAACCGACCGTACTTCCCTTAGGGCTTCGGCTTTTTGGACACTGGCGTCCTTTTCCGCTACGCTGGCGGGCAGGCCTATCCGAGGCATCTGCTGAACAACGGTTTCTCCGATGATGTCAAACATGGCGTCCTCCTTATTCTTCGGGGTCACCCAGGGCTGAAGGGATGTTGCTTTTGACGTTGATGGAATCCGCCGCGCGGTAGGTGAATTCCATCGGGAGCGTCTCCCCCGCACTTTCGGAACCGGCGTCGGTCTCATTCATGGGGTACCGACCGGTTTTGCCGGCGCTCGAAAGCGCCACCACATCCATGACTTTATCCAGAACTTGCCGCGAAATCTTGTTCATGGCGGCGACGCGGCTGGTATCTGACGAAAGGGTCAATTCATCCACAGATTTCTTCGAAAACTCGCCGGCAATGGTTTCTCTTTCGCGGGCGCGGCTCAACTTCTTGCTGTAGCACTCAAGCACGTTATGCATTTGATAACGGGTGACCTGCATGATAGAGCCCTCCTGTGGGCTTTATCGGCCGGGCGATCCCCATACTTTAGCAAAAAATGCGGATCCGGAGGGGTGCGATGAAACGCAAGGGAAGGTCGGGCGACCTGAAAGGCCGGTTTTCCCGGAGCCAAGCAAGGTCGCCCGGCGGTGGATTGGATCGGCGGCGGAGCCACCCCGCGTCAGTCGTCGAAGTTCCCCAGGGGTCCCTGGTTCGGCTGCAGCGCGGCCGCCCGTTCCTTGATTTTTTCCGGCGTCCAATCGGCGGCCTTTTCGATGCGCCGAGCCTTCGGGCCCGGAGTATAAGTGTCGGCTTTCAGAATCGCCTCGATGGCCAGCGGCGCGGTGTCCCGGGCGTTGAAGACGTCGACCATCATGTGATAGGCGAAATCCTCCACCGCCGCGACCATCCGCTGCCGCACTTCGCGCGGCTGGCCGAGCATCTTGTTTTCAAAGGGGAGGTTGAGCTTCTTGTAGTCCCCCCCCTTGATGCTGCGCGCCTGGGCGAAGGCCACCATTTCAGCCCACAACGCGTCGGTGACGCCGCAGTCCGGCCGTTTGACGAATTGTCCCTGGGCGTCAAGAAAGGCATTGCCGTAGTCGTTCACCTCCAAACCCCATGAGATCATCTGCAGCGCGGTGGCAACGTTGGCCTTGGTCGTGCGGGTTCTGGCCGCAATTTCCCTCAGCCGCTCAGAGCTGTTGCCGGAGGTGCCGTGCTGCGCCCCGGAAACCTTGTATTTGGCGATCGTACCGTGGATCCGTCGGGTGAGGTCCACCTGGATCCCGGAGTCGCTGGCTTCAATACCGTGCGTCGTGCCGTTGTTGAGGGCAATCCAGTCCGGAAAGATGCCGTGGGCGTTCAGTCCCTGGATCAGAAAGGCCGCCTCTTCCGGCGTGGATAAGCCCTCTTTGCCCTTGATCTCGCCGACCTCCGTTTCCAGGCCGGCCCATTTCGGCACGTAGGGACCCAGCTCGATGCTCGCCAGAAGGTTCTGGTCATCCGGGAGGTGGGAGGCATCGATTGCGATGGAGGTGATGCCGGCGTCGAACATGGAAGGAATCTCGGTCTTGGCAGCCTCGATGTCCTTGGCGCCCTTTATGCCGTAATGGTCAGCATGAACGGCAACCGGAACGGTAATGCCCATTTCGTTGCATAAGGCGTCGACCGACTGCGCCATGTTCCAGAAATTCACCGCGCAGTAAGCGTTGGAGCCGCCTTCGGACTTGGCGATTTCGATGATGAGCGCCGCATTGGCCTTTTGAGCCGCGCGCAGCGCGCCCCGGATGACGAACGCGTTGCGGCCGTTGGCGGCGATGGCGACGGCCTGGCCCTTCATAAGCATGGCGCGGTCAATGTATTTACCGCTGACGATGAGGGCTTGAGAATGGGGGAACAATTTGGTGATGTTCGGCGGCCGGCCGACGGCCAGCGCCTTCTTGAAACCCTTCGGGACCTGTGTCTTGGTAGCAGGCATGAGGGGACCTCCTTTTGACCATATTTATGGTTGGGGATAATTGCCAGTGCGATCGCCGGATCGTTGAACCAGCAATACGTTCGAAAGGCCTGCCATCTGGCGGCATGCCTCAGAGACGGCTTCGGGAGACGGGGCTAACTTAGCGAGGATTACACAAAAATGTCAACTATCTGCCCGGTGGCGCCAGCCGCAGAGGTCTCAAGGGTCCGCCTCAGCGAATAGATTGGATGCGGCCGGCTTTGCCGGAGGGAGCCTGCGGCCATGTAAACGGAAGCGGTGTTTTCATGAGGATTTGACGGCCTGGAGGCAAGACCCGGCGCCGGCCGCATGCATCCCTCCACCCGGTGGTTTAACAAGCCCTGACGGGGATCATAGCGAACCAAGCTGTATTCTTCACGGATCGGCATTCGGTACCGCGTAATCAGAAAGTCATCCCGGTGCACATCAATCTATCATCTTAATTATTTTATACGGTTTCAGCGGCAAATTCAAGATAACGTCTGATCGAGAAAGGGTCTTTGGCTGGGTCATTCCGGGCGGAGCGGGAGGTGCCCCGCCCGGTGCACGTGGCGGGCTATTTCTTGGCCGATTGGGCCAATTTGGCGTTTTCTTCGGTCACTCGCGCATTATAGGCTTCAACCTGTTTACGCAAATCGTTGCTGCGCGCCTCATAGTCGCCGGCCCTTTGATTGAACGCTTCCACCCGTTTATTGTAGTCGGCGACTTGTTCCCGAGTCTTGGGCACCTCTTTTTCTTTGCCCAATGCCTCCTTCTCGCTGGCGAGCGCCTGGTAATCGGCATCGATCTGCTTTTTCATCGCTTCCAGGCGAGCCCGGGTGCTATCGAGCGGATCTTCCGCTACGGAGGTTGCCAGCGCGGCCTCGGCAGGGGCCTCGTTGGCGGCATTGCCTCCGGCCGCCTCTTTTTCGACGCCGCCCGCGGACACGGTGGCATCCGCAGCGTCGGACGATGCGGCCGCGTAACTGCGGATGTGGTTCCTCTGATTCTCCGGGACTTGGTTGATATCGTCCGTAAATCGGACGTTGCCTTGTTTATCCAAATACTTGTAAAACTCTGCCGATGCCGGCGTCGCAACCGCTAAGCCTATCAGCAGAACCATGAAAACTGTCCATTTCATGCTCGTCTCCTCCCATTTTTTCGGGGATACGCTCCTACTACCCTATCCGCCGTTTGAAAGAAAACTTTAGCGTTTCTATTCGGAGGATCGGATTCAGAATTCTTCCCGCACTTACCGGAATATTTTGACAAACACGGATACTCGTGTAAATTGCCGGGTGCAGCAACGGCCGTTGCAGTTGCCTGTGGTCGAACTCGAAATGTTGAAATGAGGGGTGTATGAACAACCGGCTATGCCGTTATCTGTTGGCCAGCCTGATGGTGGCCGTGCTCTGCTCAGCCTGTGTTTCGCGGCCCAAACCGGGCCTGGCGCCGATTCCCAAGACCCGAGCGGTGGCGGATCAGCTTTTTCAGCAGGCTGAACAGAAATACCAGGCGAGCGCATTTCCCGAGGCGTTGGCCCTGTATTCAGATTATCTGTCCCGCTACCCGGATGAACCGCTGGCAGCGGCGGCACTCATGCGAATCGGCGGCATCCATGGCCAACAGGGGAACGTGGCTCAGGCGCGCAAGGCCTATTCCCAGTTAGTTTCCGATTATCCGTCCAGCCCTCAACATCCGGAGGCCGTGCTGGAGCTTCTCAGCATGTTGCTGCGCGAGGGGAAATACTCCGATGTCGTTTCCCAGAGCGCCGAAGCCCTGAAAATCGTCGGCGCGGCATCCCAACAAACACGGGCGTTCACGCTGGCCGGCGACGCTCATGCCGCCCTTGGCGCACATCTGAAATCGGTTGAGGCTTATGTCCGGGCGCTGCGGCTGGCGGCGCCGAGCGAACAGGACTTGATCGTGCCGAAGCTGCGGGCGGCCATCTTGCGGTTGAATGTCCAGGATGTAACCACCCTGGCGGGAAGGGCCGAGGACGATATTCCGATGGACTACCTCCTGTTTCAGGCCGGCATGGTCATGGGCCGGGAGGGTCGGGGGGCCGAGGCGGCGATTCTACTGCGATCCTTTCTTCAGCGCTATCCGGAGCATGAACATACCGGGCGAGCGCAGAAAGCTATCGGCGAAATGGCCAAGGCCCCCCATCTGGAGCGCCGGGTGCTGGGGTGCCTGTTGCCTTTGAGCGGTTCTTACCAGGCTATCGGCCAACGCGCGTTACGCGGAATCGAACTGGCCGTCAGCATACACAATTCGGCGAACGCAGAGACGCCGGTGCAAGTCATCGTCAAGGATACGGCCTCGGAGGCTGACGCCACGCTTCTGGCGCTGCGGGAATTGGCGCATGAAGGAGTGTCCGCCGTCATCGGTCCCATGGTGCATGCGGAAGCGGTCGTTCACGAGGCCCAGGCCATCGGGATGCCCATCATCGCCATCACGCAGAAGGAGGGCGTGACCGGAGCGGGCGACCATGTCTTCCGCAATTTCATCACGCCGGCGGCCCAGGTGCGTTCCCTGGTCGCCTACGCCATGACCCGGCTGGGAGCCAGCCAGGCGGTCATTCTCTATCCGGATGAACCTTATGGCCGGACGTTCATGGGGCTCTTCCGCGATGAATTCCAGGCGCGCGGTGGGGAGGTTCTCACCGCCGTGGCCTACAGTCCGTCGGCGACCGATTTTTCAGCGCCCATCAAAAAATTGCTTCGGTTTTCGCAGAAAATTCCCAGGGAATCGCGTCCCGACCGGGATTCGCGGACCGCTGCCCGGCGCAGCCGGATCGAAGAAAAAGACTATGATCTGGCCTTCGATTTCCAGGCGGTCTTCATACCGGATGAACCCGGCAAGGCCGGCATGCTCGTCCCGCAGCTGGCTTACCACGATGTCAAAGGCGTCCACCTGCTGGGCACCAACCTCTGGCACTCGGAGGCGTTGATCCAGCATGCCGGGCCCTATGTCCAGGGGGCCATCATGCCGGATGCCTTTCTGGCCGACAGCACCGAGCCGACGGTCGGCCGATTCGTGAGTGCCTTCGAGCAGACTTACCAGGGCAAGCCGGGGTCCATCGAGGCCATGGCCTATGATACGGCCAGGATCCTCTCGGACGTGGTCAGCCGGCCCGGGGTGCGGTTTCGTAGTGATGTGGCCGCTGCGCTGCACGCCTCAGAAGGTTTTTCCGGGGCTACCGGGTATACCCGCTTCCTGCCGAACGGCGATTGCGATAAAGAGCTGCGCATTCTGGAGGTAAGAGGCAAGCGGTTCGTCGAGCTAAGGTAGTCGGAACGAGTCAGCCCTGTCGTCGGAGACCGGCTGCCGGCGCGGCCTCGTGTTATGGGAATCGTCGAGTTCGGCGCGGAGGAGTGCGCGGCGCATTCCAGGGATGTCTCTTACCGTGCGCGTGCCGTCGGCTACCTCGTTTCGTTTATCAAGGAGCCCTGGCCGGTGGCTTCCAAGGCGCTGCGCCAGAGCATACCGCGGGGATCGACATGCTTGCGCTTTCCGGCCAGAAGTTTCATGGGAACGTGCACGAAGTGGTTGTTCCAATTTCCGATCAGAAGGTCCGTCTTTCCGGCCATGCCGGCATGCACGGCGTTGCGGCCTAAGAAATTGCAAAAAACCCGGTCGTTGGCATTGGCCGGCAGGCTGCGGATCATGTAACTCGGATCAATATACTTGATCGAAATCTGAACCTGGCGTTCCTCAAAATAGGACAGGATTTTTTGTTTGAGGAACATCCCGATGTCCTTCAGTTTGATGTTGCCCGAAAGATCCCGTTCTTTTTCCTCGTGTTCGAAGAATTTCTGACCGGCCCCTTCCGCCACGACGATGACGGCGTGCCCTCTTTCAGCCAATCGCTTTTCCAAGGTGCCGAGAAGGCCGTTGGTACCGTCCAGATCGAAATCCACCTCGGGGATCAGGACATAGTTGACATCTTGCTGAGCCAGGGTGGCAGTAGCGGCAATGAACCCCGAGTGGCGGCCCATCAGCTTGATGAGGCCGATGCCGTTGGGGTAGCCATCGGCTTCATTGCTGGCGCTGACGATGGCCCGGGTCGAGACGTCTACGGCGGTGTCGAAACCGAAAGACCGAGAGACCAGGTAGATGTCATTGTCGATGGTTTTGGGCAGGCCGACCACGCTGATTTTCAAGCCGCGTTTCAGCACCACATCGGCAATGGAGGTGGCCGCTTGCAGGGTTCCGTCGCCGCCGATCATGAACAGAATTCCGATGCTCATGCGTTCCAGGGTGTCGACGATTTCGTCGATATCCTGCGGGCCGCGGCTGGAGCCGATGACCGTACCGCCGCGTTCATGGATGTTGAGCACGGCATTCGGCGTGAGTTCCATGAAATCGTAGCCATAACGCGGGATAAAGCCGCGCAGTCCGTACCGCACACCGAATATGTTGCGGACGCCATATCCGTAATGAAGCTCCAAGACGATGGAACGGATCAGATCGTTCAATCCCGGACAAAGCCCGCCGCACATCACCAGGGCGCACTTGAGTTTGCTCGGATCAAAAAAGATCTGCTTGCGGGGCCCGGCCAACTCGTAGGAAGGCGGCGTTGGCCCTTCAGCCAGTTGCTGGCACGCGCGGTTGACGTTGACTTCAATCAGGATGCGGTCTTCGTCGGATACATAACTGATGCTGTGAGTACCCTGCCCGCGCTTGCTGACCGGGCTGGGGATGCGGCAGTCACCGAGGGTGGTGATGAGGGTGTTGGGTGATTCGAGGTGCATGGGAAATCCTATATCGTTTGGTTCAGCCAAGTATTGATGGCGCAAAAAAATATTGACAAATCAAATTTTGTTGATTAGATTGATAGTTTAAAATTTTTAAATTTGACCGGATGGCAGTGAGTCCGGCTTTTTTTTGATTCGATGTGATCCACATGCTTTTTAAATCAATCATTATTCACGAAAGGGGATGATTTCCATGCGATGCACCAGCGTTAAACCGGGAGTCGAATGCGCCTTTATGACGGCCAAGGGATGCGGCTACAAAGGCGGAATCTGCCAACAAATCGTTGAACAATGCAGCGGCTGCGGCCGCCAGGGCCAATACAGTTCTGGCTGGTATTGCACCGCCTGCCCCGAACCGTCTTCCAAGTGGCGCAACGGCATCTGCAACCTGGCCACCCATGTTTCGGCTACGGTATCGACATCCGATACCAAACAGAAGATCAACCCGCTCAAGGCCTCCAAGCGTTCGGCCGGCAAATAACATTCGATCATCCGTGCACCAGCCCCGCCAGGTTTCAGACGGGGCTTTTTTTATGGCTGTTTTTCCAGGAAGGCCAGCTCCAGGCTGATCGCCAGCACATCCATCGCCTTTCGAATGTCCGTCACGGATGGGAAAGACGGCGCGATGCGAATGTTGCGATCGCAGGGGTCTTTTTGGTACGGATAGGTGGAACCCGCCGGAGTGAGCTTGACGCCGGCCTCGGCTGCCAGCTGCACGACGCGGCGCGCGCACCCGTTGCGGGTATTGATGCTGATGAAATAGCCGCCAGCGGGGCGCGTCCATTCGACGATTCCACGGCCCCCCAGCTCCCGTTCCAGCACGTCCTGAACCGTGTCGAATTTCGGTTTAAGAATCGCCGCGTGATGCTGCATGTGGCTCTCGATGCCGGCCATGTTCTTGAAAAAGAGCAGATGCCTCAACTGGTTGAGTTTGTCCGGGCCGATGGTCTGAAACGCGAGGTGTTGCTTGACCCAAGCCATGTTGGCCGGGCTGCCCGCCATGAAAGCCAGTCCGCTGCCGGCAAAGGAAATTTTGGACGTGGACCCAAAAAGCAGCACTCGATCTGGGTTCCCGGCCTTCCGGCAGGCCTGCAGTATGTCGGCCAGCCGTGCCGGTCCACTCCCCAAGTGGTGGTAGGCGTAGGCGTTGTCCCAGAAAATTCGAAAATCCGTGGCCTGGGTGGGCATGCGCGCCAGGCGCTCAACGACGTCGTCCGAATAGACCTCGCCGGTGGGATTGCTGTATTTGGGGACGCACCAGATGCCCTTGATTCCGGCATCCGCCGCTGCGAGGGTTTCAACGACATCCATGTCCGGTCCGTTTCCGCGGAAGTCGACCGGGATCATTTCGATGCCCAGGTGTTCGCAGATGGCGAAGTGGCGGTCGTATCCGGGGCTGGGGCATAAGAACTTGGCGGGAGCCTGGCGGGACCAGGGCGCGGACCCCGGAGCGGCTCCGAACACCCACGCCCAAGTCATGGCGTCATGCATCAGACTGAGACTGGAGTTGCCGCCGATCAGGATCTCGTCGGGTTGCACCCCCATGTATTCGGCAAAAAGCGCCTTCACTTCCGGGATGCCGTCGAGCCCACCGTAATTGCGGCAATCGGAGCCGTCTGTGGCCTTGAAATCCCTGCGGCTTAAACATTCCAGCAAGCCTCCGGATAGTTCCAGCTGGTCCGGGCAGGGCTTGCCGCGGGTCATATCCAGCGTGATTTTCTGCTGTTGGAATTCTCGGTAGCGTTCGAGGAGCTCCTCCCGGCGTCGCGCCATCTGACAAGGATCGATTCGGGTCGAGGCATTCATGGTATCGCCGTCCTTTCAAGCATCCTTAAATATTGCTGCCAGCCTATAGCATCGGTCATCGCGATCTTCAAGCGGCAATTTTTTGCCAGGATCCGCATCCGGCTTCCGGTCGGGCTAGTATTTCACCTCGACCAGGAAAAGGCCTCGGGCCGGAGCCGTGACACCGGCACGGCGGCGGTCCCGGCTGGCCAAGATCGTTTCGATTGCTGGCGGGTCGAGCTTGCCCAGCCCCACCGCCACAAGCGTGCCGACGATATTGCGCACCATGCCGCGCAGGAACCCGTCCGCCTCGATCCGGAAAGTGAGGCGGCGGTCCTCCGGCTCCTCAACCCAGACCGCTTGCATGACGTGCCGCCGGGTATGCGCCCGCGGGCTGCCGGCGCTTTCGAACGCTTTGAAATCCTGCAGACCGATGAGGCGTTCGGCGGCCTGCCCCATGGCCGTTAGGTCCAGCGGCCGGTGGATGAACCAGGCATAGTCACGGCCGACCGCCGCACGCGCCGTGCGGTTTAGGATGCGGTAATGATAGCGCTTGCTTTTGGCCGAAAAGCGGGCATGAAAGTCATCCGGCATCCGACAACAGTCGCGGATGGCGATGTCGCGAGGCAGCAGGCTGTTCAGCCCCTTGAGGATTTCTTCGGGAGAGAGACGGGTTTCACAACGGAAGTTGGCCACTTGGCCGAGGGCGTGGACGCCCGCGTCGGTTCGTCCGGCGCCGATCAAGGTGACGGTCGAGTGGGTCATGTTTCCGAGGGCGCGCTCGATCTCTGCCTGGACGGTAGGCGCCTCGGACTGCCGCTGCCAGCCGTGATAGGCCGATCCGTCGTATTCGATGGTCAGTTTGAAGTTTTTCATGCGACGGGTTGTCGGTGACCATGGCCATCACAGGCGGTCGCAGCGGATGTCGGCCAATTCCTCCTCGAGGATGTCGTCCAGCCGGTCGCGGTATTCCGCTAGACGATAATGGGCGCCGCAATGCCTGCAGCGCAGCTGCACGGCCGTTCAGGTGCGCCGAAGCTCGAGCCGGCCGTTGCATTGGTGGCAGTTCAGTCGCGGGTCCGATGAACGTTTAATGTCGATTCTCCGATCCGGGTTGTCAATTTCAAACGGAGGCACCACCATAGCTGAGAGGCGGGGCGAGTGTCAAACGCCTCCAGCCGGGTTCCTGCGGCCGGGAGCATGGCGGAGCGCGGGTGTTGAGACCGGGCATGGGGCAAACGAGCAAAGATCCAGCCGGTACCGCGGTCGGTAGAGATGGATTGATTGACAAGCGCAGGCGATTCTGTCAAATCAGCTGCAACCACATAAATATAGGACTGCGGCGGGAGGTACGGCCGGAGCCACATCGACAGGAGATCCAGCATGTCCATCATCCCGTGTCCCGGATTCAGGGCTGCCGGCGGGGTCGGCGGTATCAAGAAGAACGGCCGCAAGGACCTCGGCCTGATCGCCTGCGATGGCCCGGCCAGCGTGGCGGGTGTCTTTACCCGCAACCGGGTTCAGGCTGCGCCGGTGCTGCTGGATCGTGAGCGCGTCGGCAGTGGGGTTTGCCGGGCGGTAATCGCCAACAGCGGCAACGCCAATTGCTGCACCGGGAGCGCTGGTTACCGCGACGCCGTGCGTATGGCGCGCGTCGCCGCCACCGGATTGGGCGTTCCCGAAGAACAGGTGCTGGTGGCGTCCACGGGGGTAATCGGCGAACCGCTGCCGGTCGAGCGGATTGAGCGGGCCTTTCCGTCCCTGCTTGAGACGCTGTCTCCGGAAGGGGTGGGGGATTTCGCCGAAGCCATCATGACCACCGACCGGGTTCCGAAGGTCGTCTCCCGGCTGATTGAAATTGACGGCCGCTCGGTCACCCTCACCGGCGTGGCGAAGGGCGCCGGCATGATCCGGCCGGACGTGGCTACCATGCTCTGTTTCCTCATGACCGATGCCCGGGCATCGGCGGGGCTGTTGAAGGATATGCTATCCGCCGGGGCCGAGCGTTCCTTCAACCGGATCACCGTGGACGGCGACACGAGCACGAACGACACAGTCCTGATGTTGGCCAGCGGGCGCTCGAATGCCGGCCTGGAACCAGCGGGTGCCCGCGAGGCGTTTCAAGCGATGCTG
This sequence comes from uncultured Desulfatibacillum sp., assembly GCA_964512755.1. Classification (GTDB taxonomy): domain Bacteria; phylum Desulfobacterota; class Desulfobacteria; order Desulfobacterales; family SpSt-501; genus SpSt-501. The sequence goes on from CAZEKN010000002.1 coordinate 23,161, forward strand.
GACGACGTGATGCTTGCCCTGGCCAAATGGGTGGTGAAGGACGCCGAGGGCTCGAACAAGCTGGTGGAAATTCGGATCGTCGGTGCGGCGACCGATGGCGAGGCGCGCGCCATGGCCGATACGATCGCGCACTCGCCGCTGGTCAAGACCGCCCTGTTCGGCGAAGATGCCAACTGGGGTCGGATACTGGCCGCGGCCGGCCGCTCCGGAGCCGCACTCGATCCGAGCCGGGTGGATATCTTCATCGGGCCGGTTCAGATGGTTTCCAATGGGATCGGATGCGGCAAAGCAGCCGAGGGCGCAGCCACCCGTGTGCTGAAAACTGATGAATTCAGCATCACCGTGGATCTGCATCTCGGACTGGGCCGGGCTGAAGTTTACACCTGTGATCTGTCGATCGACTACGTGAAGATTAACGCCGATTACCGCAGCTAACCCCTGGTCCTTGCGCGCTCCGACCGAACCGGTTGCCTCCGCACTACGTTTCGGTAAGTTCCATGACCCTCATGCGTCTCCAAAAATTTCTGTCCGCAGCGGGCGTGTGTTCACGCCGCAAGGCCGAGGACCTCATCCGTGCGGGACGTGTTCGGGTCAACGGCCAGGTGGTGGTTGCGCTGGGCGCCAAAACCGATCCTCAAACCGACCGGGTTTCGGTGGACGGACAAGCCGTCCGTCCGGCTGAGCGGATGATTTACATCGCCCTGAACAAACCCCGGGGGTATGTCTGCAGTTGCCGGCATGCCGGAAAAAAAATTGTGCTCGACTTGGTGGATGTGTCCGAGCGGGTCTATCCGGTGGGGAGGCTGGACAAAGAGTCCACCGGCCTCCTATTGTTGACCAACGATGGACGGTTGCACTTGAAGCTCTCGCACCCTTCCTTCGACCATGAAAAGGAATACGAGGTCGTCGTCGAGCGCCCGATTTCAGACGGCGCCCTGCGGCGCATGGCGGAAGGGATGCCGATTCTGAACACCCGCACCCGGCCGGCGGTGGTGCACAGAATCGGCGAGCGGCACTTCCGGATCGTGCTCAAAGAGGGCCGCAACCGCCAGATTCGGCGCATGGTGAGCCGGCTCGGCAACGAGGTGGTGGAGCTTAGGCGCATTCGAGTGGCCCATATCCGGCTGGATCGCCTGCCGGAAGGCAAGTGGCGCCATTTGACCGATCCGGAAGTGCGAGCGCTTCTATCCTAAACGATGGGGCAAGCAGCGACTCAAAACGAATTCGACCCGCTCGGGGACCGGCATGACGGGAACCCGGATGATGTCGTAGCCCAGGCCGCTGTACGCCGTTTCGATCAAACCTTCAATTCGATCCGCCGATTGCGCATTTTCCGAGCGGACCGGATCCTTCATAAATTCAAGCCGTTCAAAGAGAAATACCCGCCGGTATCGAACCCGAAGGCTTTGCCGCAGTGGTTCCGACGGGTCCAGACCTTCCAGAATGTAGTAGGCGATGCTGTCCGGCAGGGCGCGATCGAGAAACAGGGCGTCGCCGGCCGGCAGGCGGGCTTCCATCCTGAGTTTCGCTCGGAAAATCCGGCCTTCGAAGCAGTGGGGGTCGGCCTTGATCTCCCTCAGAAGCCGTCCTTTTTTCAATTCGTCGTCGATGTAGGCGCGCGCCGCCTCGGGAACCACCCGAAGTCCCCGCAGTGAGAGTTCCGTGATCACGGACGTTTTTCCGGAACATGGCGCCCCGGTGATCACGCGCCAGCGTGTTCGGCGAATGGCAGGTCGGTTCGCTGCGGCCATGCGTTGGAATGGATTTTTCGAGAGTTTTTGTGATATATTTAAATCTTGTGCCGTATTCGCTGCGGAAGGTCTGACAGCTTTATAGACGATTTTCCATGGGTTAACAATGACTCGGCCTTGAGATTGTCCTGTTGTTGAAAGGGGCTGAGAGGCCGATGAATGAAGAATTTGAAGGTCTGAGTATGACTCGGTTCGAGGCGTTGTTGGAGAGACAGGAAAAAGTTGCGGTGGTGGGCCTGGGATATGTGGGGCTCCCGCTGCTGGTCCGGTTGGCGGAGCACTTCGATGTGGTCGGTTATGACCAAAAACGGGTGCGCATCGACGAGCTGAAAGCGGGAGTCGACCGCACGCTTGAGGTTTCCGGTGATACCCTGCGGGCCGCACGAGTTCATTTCAGCGACAACCCTCGCGACCTCTCGGACTGTCGGGTGATCATTGTGGCCGTGCCCACTCCCATCGACGCCTACCGTATCCCGGACCTGACGCCGGTGGAAAGCGCGTCGGTTACGGTTGGCCAACATATGCCCGTGGGCAGTTGCGTTGTGTTTGAGTCCACGGTTTACCCCGGTGTTACGGAAGAGGTGTGCGTCCCCCTCCTGGAGCGTGAATCCGGATTCCGTTTTGGAAAGGACTTCACGGTGGGCTATTCGCCCGAACGCATCAATCCCGGCGACAAGGTCCACACCCTGGATCGGGTGGTGAAAGTGGTGTCCGGCTCGGATGCCGAAACGTGCGACCTGCTGGCTCAACTTTACGGCAAGGTCGTGTCGGCCGGCATCCATCGGGCCTCTTCGATCAAGGTGGCCGAGGCCGCCAAGGTGATCGAAAACACCCAGCGGGATCTCAACATCGCGCTGATGAACGAGCTGTCCATGATATTCGAGCGCCTCGGCATCGACACGTTCGAGGTCCTTCAGGCCGCCGGGACGAAATGGAACTTCCTGCCGTTTCGGCCGGGGCTGGTGGGAGGGCACTGCATCGGGGTGGACCCTTATTATCTTACCGCAAAGGCCGAGTCTCTGGGGTACCACCCGGAAATCATTCTGGCCGGGCGGCGCATCAATGACGGCATGGGGAAATACGTGGCCGAGCGAACCATTAAAATGATGATCGCGGCGGGAAAACCGGTGCTCGGCGCGCGAATCGCCATATTGGGAATCACATTTAAAGAAGACGTGCCGGACCTGCGCAACACCAAGGTGGTGGACATCGTCCGGGAGTTGAAGGATTTCGGGACCGAGGTGCTGGTGAGCGATGCGCTGGCGGACCCGGAAGAGGCGAGGGCCCATTACGGAATCGAGCTGAGGCCTCTGGAAGCCGCATCCGGGGTAGATGCGGTCATTCTTGCGGTTCAGCACAACGCCTATTTGCAGCTGGGGCTCCCCAAACTGGCCGGACTTTGCCGTTCTGCACCGGCGTTGTTTTTCGACGTCAAAGGCTGCTTTCAGCCGGAGGAGGCCAAGCGGCTCAACATCGTCTACCGCAGGCTTTAGTTCTCGACGATGAGTTTCTGGCCGGGCTGCAGCTTGGCCTGGGCGTTCAGCCGGTTGAGGGCCAGCAGCCGCTCCAGAGCCATGCGATGCCGCTTGGCGATCGAGTTCAGCGTATCGCCGTTGCGTACCACATAAACCGGCGGTTTGGCCTTCGGCGGTTCGCTTCTGGCGGAAGCGGCCGAAGGTATGATCTTGAGGGTTTGCCCGATGGCCAGGCTGGAGGCGGTTACTCGGTTTAGGCGCTGGATTTCCTCGGTGGAGGTGCCATAACGCTTGGCCAGATTGTAAAGCGAGTCTCCGGAACGGACCACATGCTCGATCGTTTCATTACGGGCGGGCGGAACCTTCGGCTCCGGTTGCGCCGGTGATCGCTCCGGCGCGCATTCGGCGGGGATCCGCAGCGTCGTTCCGACCTTCAGCGTCCGTGGATGGCGGAGATTGTTCGCCAGCAGGATGCTGGCCGCATCGGTGCCGTATTTCCTGGAAATGGATTGAAGCGTTTCGTCCTTGCGTACCTTGTGGCGGACCACGACCGCGCGCTTCTCTTTGCGGGGCTGGTAGGAGGGGATGTCGTCCAGCTTGGCCAGGACCAGGCTTTTCTCGCCGGCGGGCACGCGCAGGTCATAACCGTCCTCCGGAAGCACCCCCTGCCGCAGCTCCGCATTGAGCAGGCGCAGCATTTCCTCGTCGATCCCGGTGGTTCGGGCAATGACGGAAAGGGATGCCTGCCGTGGGATGGTGACGATTTCACTCTCCCGCGGCGGGTCGACGACCACATCCTGAAGGCCGTACGTCTGGGGTGACCGGACGATATGCAGCGTGGCCAGGAACCGAGGTACGTAACGCGCCGTTTCTCGCGGCAGACGCTCGTACAAATCCCAAAAGTTGTCGAGGTAGTTAATGTTCTGACTCTGAATGGTCCGCAGCACCCTGTTTTCGCCGCAATTGTATGCCGCCAGCACCGTTGTCCAGTCGCCGAACATGCCGTGCAGCTCCTTCAAATATTCGATGGCGCCGCGGGTGGCTTTATCCGGATCTAGCCGCTCGTCGATGTAAGTGTCGCGGTTTAGTCCATAACGGTAGCCGGTGGAGGGAATGAACTGCCACAGTCCCAAAGCTCGTGCGGGGGAAAGCGCGGTCACCTTGAATCCGCTTTCGATGAGCGGCAGCCATGCCAACTCAGCCGGCAGGCCGGCCTCAACCAGTTCCGCTTCAATTTTGGCCCGGTAGCGCCCCGATCGGCGGTAGGCCTCCAGAAAAAAATCCCTCTCGCGGCCGGTTGTGAAGGAGTCGATTTCGTCCTGCACGTGCCGGTTGATGGTGACCGGGATTTCGTTGCGCTTCCCGTTGACCAGCACATGGCGGGATGAATAGATTTCAATAATCCGTCTGGAAATGGTGATCCGCAGATCCTCCATCTCCTGCAACAGCTCTGGGTCGTTCCCGGGATCCACGCTCAGAACCAAGCCATAGGCCTGATCCAGGGTGTCGATGGCCAGGTCAATCTCGCCGCGCTTCCAATTGTTTTGAGCGGCCCGGCAGAAGGCCAACGCGCGGTTGATGGACATCGCTTTTCCCTGAGGCGGCTGCCCTAGCGTTTCATCCTCCTCATCTTCGATGATGCATTCATCGCCGTTTTCGTTCGAAGGAACGCTTGCGGTCGGGCTCGATGCTGTTGCGGGCGATGCGATCTTTTGGGGCGGGGCCGGTTTGGGTGGAACGGCGCCGGCCTCCGGTTTGGCTGTGAGGGTGCCCATTGCCGGTGCCGGTGGTTGACCCGGACTCGCCGGCGCGGCCTTGGCTCCTTCGGCCAATGCGGGGGGCGCGGTAGTCGCCGAGGATGAGCGATTGGTCGGCGGGGTGGAGCACGCAGCGAGTACGGCCAGGCCAACTGCCAGACAAAAACTTAAACGGAATATCATGCGGTTCTTCCCGGACGAGCAAGGCGTATGCCTTGCGGCGTTTGTGGTTTTAAGCCGGCTCGCAGCGGGAAACATTCCGCGTCGATTTGCGCAACGCGCAAACGACGCACCTCCCGTCGCCGGTTTGAAAAAAGTTGATCTCATAAAACAGAGACGCTATGGTTTGTCAAGACCTGGTGTCCGAAAGGGTAGAGACTTCCATAGGCCGACCGGTGGCATATCGGGCGAAAATCGAGCCGGTTGAAAAAAAATTCTTGCTTTTTTCATGCCAAGCTTTATAATCCCGATGTTTTTTAACTTGACACGCACCCTAAAAAGCCCTAATAAAGCTCTTTTTAAAAGAGCAGATAGGGATTTTTTTGCGTTTTTAGCCGCCAGCGTAGCTCAGCTGGTAGAGCTACTGATTTGTAATCAGTGGGTCGGGG
>CAZEKN010000003.1:0-13091 GCA_964512755.1 uncultured Desulfatibacillum sp.
AATCACGCCAGACGACCTCCCGGTGGCCGGAGCATTCCGTGGTTATTAGTCCTCCGGCATTTATACATGTTAACCTTATCCAAGGTCCTGCTCGGCGGGGAGGGGTTTCAATCGGCCGCCAACGGCCCGGCCGGAGTTGATTTCTCAGATGACCTGCGCCAGGGCCAGCACGTCCACCCGTGCGGCGCCACTGGCCAAGAGCACGCGGGCGCATTCCGCGGCCGTCGCCCCGGTGGTGATGACGTCGTCCACCAACAAAATGTCCCGGCCGTCCACCTGCTCCGGGCGCCGAACGGTGAAAACCCCCCGGATGTTGGATTCGCGTTCACGCCGGCCGAGCCCTGCCTGCGGCGCGGCCGTTCGCGTGCGCTCCAGCACGCCGGTTCCCATCGCCGGCACCACCGATGGGTGCGCGTGCATCCGCCACTCCCGCAGCAGGAGCTCGGACTGATTGAACCCCCGCCGCCGCAGCCGCCGGCGGTGCAGCGGAACCGGCAGCACCAGATCGACCGTCCGACCCTCCCAGTATCGAACAAAGGTGCGCCACAGAAAGGTTCCCAACGGCGCGGCCAGCCGGGTCTTGCCCCTGTATTTGTAGCAGTGGATGATATCCACCGTCGACCGGTCGTAGACCAGGGCCGCCCGCGCCATGTGAAAAGACGGCGCCTGCTCCAGGCAGCGCCCGCAGAGATGGTCCGCACCGACGCGGCTCTGGAACATGATGCCGCAGCGCGGACAAAGCGGCGATTCCACCGGTGTCACCGCCGACCGGCAATCGCGGCAGAAGAAGGGTCGCAAGAGGTCGCCGTCGACGGCAACCGGCACCGGCTCCCCGAAAGCGCCGCCCGCGGCCGGAAGCAACCGCCGGCAGTGCAGGCAGCGGGCCGGAAACACCGCCGCACGCAGCGCCTCCAGCGCGGCCAGAACCTGCCGGCGCAGCCGCCTGTTAGGAGCCGCCGAGGCAGCCATCGGACCCGGCCACGTCCGGCGGTCGACGATCGCCCCCGCACTGGCGGTGAATTTCATAAAGAGCGACGGCGGCGGCGGCAGAAGCATTCAAGGAGTCGATCACGCCGGACTGCGGAATCGACACCATCAGGTCGCAGGTATCGCGAACCAGCGTTCGCAGTCCGCGCTCCTCGCCCCCGATCACCAGCGCCAGCGGCAGCCTCAGATCGGCGCTGAAAATGGACCGGGGTGCCTGCCGATCCAAACCGGCCACCCAGCGCCCGCACGATTTCAGAATATCGAGGCTGCGCACCAGGTTGGTGACCTGCACCAGACGGATATGTTCAAGGGCTCCGGCTGAAATCTTCGATACGACTGGCGTCGGTCCGGCGCAGCGGTCCTTGGGGATGAGAACCGCCGCAACACCGGCGCACAACGCCGAGCGCACGATCGCACCGAGGTTGTGCGGGTCCACGATGCTGTCCAGCGCGAGAATGGGGCCGGACCCGGCCGCTCCGGCCTCATCCACGACCCGCGAAAACTCCTCGAAGGGGTAGGCGGAGGCCCGCAACGCCACCGCCGCTTGAGCGCCGCCGCCGGACATGGCGGCCAAGCGGGCGGCGTCCAGCACTCGCACGGCCGCACCGCGTGCTTCGGCCATTTTCAAAAGCGCTTGAAGCCGAACGGACCCGGCATGCCCGCGGTCCACATAGATCTCGAACGGAACGCGCCGGCCGGCCGCCAGGGCTTCCCTTACGGAGTGAACGCCATAAAGAATTTCAGTTTTCACGTGGCGAACGATAGGAATTCAAAATGGCCATCAGCGCCTCGATGGCCGCGTCCAGGTCGTCATTCACAAGGATGTGGCGGTACCCGTGGCGCTGGTCCATCTCGCGCCGCGCGTTGTCCAACCGCAACGCGATGGCCTCCGGGCGGTCCGTACCACGAGATCGCAGCCGCTGCTCCAGGACCTCCAGCGACGGCGGCATGATAAAGATCGTCACGCTTCCCGGAAAGCGGCGGCAGATCTGTTGCGCCCCCTGCACGTCGATGTCCAGCAGCACATCGCGGCCCGCCGCCCGCGCCTGTTCCAGAACCTCGGCCGAGGTCCCGTAGTAGTGGCCGTGAACCCGGGCCCATTCCGCCCAGCGCCCCGCTCGGATGCCGGCCTCAAATTCGTCCGAGGAGATGAACACGTAATCGCAGCCGTTCCGCTCGCCCGCCCGCGGCGGCCGGGTGGTGACGGACACCGAATAGCTCAGGTCGGGCAGCCGGGCCAACGCCGCCTGCCGCAGGGTCGTCTTGCCGGCGCCGGAGGGGGCCGAGATGATGAACAACCGGCCGGTCCGGCCGGATCCGCGATGCGGAAGCCCGCCGGCCGGCGGCGTCATGCGGCGGGCTCGGTCCATGGCCGATCGGGGCGACGGCGGCTCATGCCCCACCTAAAGCGGCAGCCGTGCGGCCGAAGGCTCGCCCACGTCCTTCAAAACGGCGAACCGCTGCGAGATCGTTTCGGCCTGGATGGCGGAAAGCACGATATGGTTGCTGTCCAGAATTATGATGGACCGGGTCCGGCGGCCATAAGTGGCGTCGATCAATCGTCGATCTTCACGCGCCTCATCCTTCAGTCGTTTCATCGGCGAAGAATTCGGGGAAACGATCGCCACCACCCGGTCCGAAACCACCGTGCTACCGAATCCGATGTTGAGCAGCGCTTGATCCATCAATCCTCCAACCGCATCCGCCGGAAGCTCGACCGCTCAGGGTCCGCTCCGCGGACGGATCGCCTCATTCGATGTTCTGAATCTGTTCGCGGAGCTTTTCCAATTCGGTTTTCACCGCGACAATTTCGTGCGCGGCGGCCGCATTCCCGATCTTGGATCCCATGGTGTTGAATTCGCGATTGAGCTCCTGCAGCAGAAAGTTCAGCTGGCGCCCCCCGGCCTCCGCAGCGCCCATGATCCGCCGGAACTGCTCCAGATGGCTGCGGGCCCGCACGATTTCTTCCGAAATATCGCAGCGGTCCGCCATCAGCGCCGCCTCTTGGGCGATTCGGAGGGGGTCGAGTTCGACTCGCCCCTGGGTCAGTATCGCCAGCCGGTCCTTCAGGCGGTCCTGATAGACCGCCGGCAAGCCTTCGGCATGCCGGGTGATTTCAGCCAGCGCCGCCTCAACGGCATCCAGCCTCAGGTTGAGATCTGCAGACAGCGCATGCCCCTCCGCCGTGCGCATGCCGTCGAGATTCTCCAGCGCCTGGTTCAAGACCTCTTCGAGCAGCGCGCCCGCCGCCGCCAAATCCACCTCCGGTTGAACCGTCTTGAGAATGCCGCCGGCCCCCAGGACCATCTCCAGAGTGATGGGATCCGGCAGGCTCAATGCGGCCCGAACCTGCTCCAGCGCGGCCCGCACCGCTTGAGCCCGGGCCATGTCGGCCTCCACGCAGCCGCCGGCCGCAGCAAGGTCCTCGACCTGAATCTTGGCTTCCACCCGCCCCCGGGTCAGCCGGGCGGCGATCAGGGTTCTGGCCCGCTCTTCCAAATCGCCATAGCCCGGCGACAGCCGCAGCGCCAAGTCCAAGTGCCGGCTGTTGTAAGTACGGATCTCAACGAACAGCGACCAGCTGCCGGAGCTGACGGACGCGGAGGCGAAGCCGGTCATGCTCTTAATCATCGTCGAATGCTCCTTCTCTGCCGCCGTCGTCGGAACTCGCCGCTTTGAGATCCAGCGCGTATTTGTCGCGCACGGCGAGCAGGAAGCGCCTCAGCGGGAGCCCGGCGTAGTCGGGATACGTCCAGGGCAGTGCCTGAAACGTCCCCCGGCGATAGATCAGCGTCAGGTCGGCGTAAATGCCCTGCCCCAGATAGATCCGGTGGCTGTAGTTTTTCCCGGTGGCCAGCACGAACCGTTCGAGCAGCAGGTAGCCGGGATCGATGTTGACCTGCCGCCGGCCGTCCAGCGCATGGGCGCATTCGATGGCGTTGGTGGTTGATTTGATCTCCGGCAGCCGCTCCTGAGCCATCAACGCCCGGAACGCCAGCACGCGCCGCGACAGGCTGGATCCCATCTCCTTCGCATAGTAGGTCGTATAATCAAAGGGCATCCACGCGCTCGCGAGATCCACGCGGCCGAAAGCCGCCTCCAGCTCGCCCGCCAGGGTCGCGAAAAGGTCTTGACGGGTCAGCAGCAGGCCGATGACCAGTTTGGCGGGCTGAGGCGGATGGGGAACGCTCATGCGGAGGTCGGCGATAACCGGTGATCAGGTCTCGATGAATGGCTTGGCTTCTTCGATCAGCATGATGGGAATGTCGTCGCGGATTTCGTAAACCAGCCGGCAGCGATCGCAGATCAAGCCGTCTTGGGCCGGTGCCAATCGAATCTCGCCCTTGCATTTGGGACAAGCGAGTATCTCCAAGAGATCCGGGTGGATGACCATCAACGCGTCCTCCCCAACTTGAGCGGCGGGCCCGTTTGCCGCAATCCCAAGGCTCCGCGGCCCGCGAGCATTCGTTCAGGCGCTGTCTCCACTTTCGCTAAAAGAGGCCATCAACTCGGCCTCGGCCACCAACTTGCCGTCCACCAGTGCCCGTCCCGCCATTTTGGCGACCTTCGACCGCATTTTTAACACCTGCGCCTCCAGGATCAATTGGTCACCGGGCACGACCGGTTGTCGAAACCGCACGTGATCCATCCCCATGAAATAGATGATGGCGCCCGCCTGCTCCGGCCCACGGCTCTCGCTGGCCAGGACGCCTCCAGCCTGGGCCATGGCCTCCACGATCAGAACTCCCGGCATGACGGGCTGGGCGGGGAAATGGCCCTGAAAAAACGGCTCGTTCATGGTCACATTTTTCAACGCGACGATGGACTCGCCCGGAACCATGCTGATGATTCGATCGATCAGGAGAAACGGATAGCGGTGCGGCAGCCGCCGCATGATCGCCAGGATGTCCAGCTGGGTATCCATCGATGTCCTCCTTAACCGGCAGCCGCCGCGTGATCGCCACCCATCCGCCGCATCGGACGCTAGGGGTTGCTCTTCTTGCCGGACTTGGCGTTCAGATCCTGAATCAGCCGGCTGGTGATGTCCATGGCCGGCTGGGAGTACAGCACGCCGATGTTGCTGACGATCAGCTGGTAGCCCTCTTTCTTGCCGATTTCGGCCACTATGTCGCTGATGTCCTTCTGGAGTTGCCCCATCAACCGGCGCTCGAGATCTTGAAGGTCACTGCGATATTTCTTCTGCAGCGCCTGAATATCGCTGGCCTTGATCCGAAGCTCCCGCTCCTTTTCCTCGCGCGTTTCCTTGCTCATCACCATGGCTTCGCGCTGCAGGCGTTTCTCAAGTTCCTGAAGCTCGTTTCCCTTTTGCTTCAAGTCCGCCTCGAGCTTGTCCTTCTGCGTCTTGAGTTCGTTTTGGGCGGCCTTGCCGGCAACCGATGTTTCCAGCACGGTCTGCAGGTTGACGACGGCGATTTTGGACGCATCGGCGCCGATCGCGCGGACGCCGCCTCCCAGAACGCAAAGGATGGCGACTGCCATCACGGTAAGGGCTGTGGTTAGCCGCATGCCTATCCCCTTTCTTGTTGCGAATTGATATGGTTTTGGCCATGCCCGACCGGCCGGGGTCGTTCCACCCGGCGATCGCATGTTCGAATCAAAATGCGGAGGCCATCGAAAATTCGAAGCTCCCGCTGCCGGAATCGCCGCTTTTCGGATCGAGCACAAAGCCGTAGGCCAGACGGATCGGCCCGATCGGCGAGAGCCAACGGAGCTCCGGGCCGGCGCTTTCCCTCAGCTTGTTGAAGTCCCAGGTTTCATCCTGGCTATAGACGGCGCCGGTGTCAAGGAAAAGGATGCCGAAGACGCCGGCTTCCTCGACCAGCGGAAACTTGATCTCCAAGTTGCCCTGGATGAACTTCTCCCCGCCGACCGGGGAGCCGTTGTCCTTCGGCGCCAGGTCGTCCCGGTCGAAGCCCCGCAGGGTATTGATGCCGCCGAGATAAAATTTCTCGTAGTCCGGCAGATCCCAGTTCGGCAGCTTGTTCACATAGCCCGCCCGGCCGTGGACCACCCCCACCAGCTTCCAGACCAGGGGGATGTACCAGCCGGTGTCGCCAACGATCTTATTGAAGCCGACATCCCCGCCGATTCCGGCGAATTCATATTCGATGCTGTGAACCGAGCCCTCCTTGGCGTTGAACAGGCTGTCGCGGGAATCGTAGCGCGGCATCAGCGTGATGCTGCTCTTCGTGTGCTGGCCCGCGTCCCGCTGGATGGATTCGGCCGCATTCTCGTCCACATGGCGGATGTCGGTGAGATCATAGGTGTACGTTAAATACCCGCGGATGTAGTCGTACAACGGGTAGCTGAACTTGAGCTTTCCGCCGATGCTGTCCTTGGTGTACTCGTCGTACTCATAATCCCACTTGTAGGCCTCCGCGCCGGCCGAGAGCGGTATATCAAATAGCCAGGGCTCCGTAAAGCTCAGCACGTATTTCTGGGTTTTGGATCCCACCATGCCGCGCAGCCCGAGCGTCTGGCCGCGGCCGAACAGGTTGCGCTCGGCGACCTGAGCCGTGACAAAGCCGTTTTCTTCGCTGCCGTAGCCCGCGCCGAAGCTGAAAGAGCCCGTGCTCTTTTCGGTCACCTCGACGTTCATCTTCATGCGGTCGTCGGCGCTGCCCTTGGCGGTGTCGACTTTCACGTTCTGAAAATAGTCGAGCCGGTTCAGGTTGCGGATCCCGCGCTTGAGCCGCTGGCCGCCGTAAAGCTCCTCTTCGTATACGCGCAATTCGCGGCGGATCACCTTGTCCCGGGTCTTGGTGTTGCCGCTGATCTGAATGCGCTCGAAATACACCTGTTTGCCCCGGTCGATCTGAAAGGTGATGTTGGCCACCAGGTTCTCGTTGTCCTGATCCACCTTGGGCGAGACATCGGCGTAGGCATAGCCTTCGCCGGTGTAGATATCGGTCAGGCCGAGCACGTCGCTGCGCAGGGTTTCGCGGTTGTAGAAAGGCTCTTTGGTGATCTTGATCTTTTTCATCAGCTCATCCTTGGGCAGGATGAGATCGCCGCTGAAGTCCACCTTGCCCACCTTGAACCGCGGCCCCTCGCTGACCTTGAAGTTGACGACGATGCCGTCCTCCTCGAATTCGACCTGCGGATCGCCGACGCGCGCCCGGATGTACCCGTTGTTGTGGTAGAACGCCGTCAGCCGGCCGGAGTCCTGGTTCAAAATTTCCTGGTTTAAATCGCCGGCGGAAGTGAACCAGGACAGAATGCTTTTTTCGGAGGTGGCGATCTCCTTTTTCAGCTGGCTTTCGCTAAAGGCAGCGTTACCGGTAAAGAGGATTCTCTTGATGAGGATCTTGCTGCCCTCGTCGATCTTGTATTCCACGTCGGCCTGGTTGTTCTTTTGCGGCTGAATCTGGTAGCTGACGCTGACGTTGTGATAGTTTTTCTCCTTGTACATCTCCTCAATCCGGCGCATGTCGTTGCGCACCGTATAGATGTTCAGGATGGACCCCTTCTTCAATGTCAGACTCTTGCGGATATCCTCCTCGTCGAAGACCACGTTGCCGGCCAGTTGGATCGACCGGACCGTCGGCTTTTCGGTCACCGCGAACACCAGCGCGAGGCCGTCGGTCCGAGGCTCGGCCTGAATCTGGACGTCATCGAAATAGCCCATTCCGAACACCGCCTTCAGGTCTTCGGCCGCGTTCTTGGCGAGAAAAACGTCTCCGGGCCGAGTCTTGATCACCCGGCGGATGGCATCGGTTTCAATGCGCTGGTTGCCCTGGACCTCGACATCGGCGACCCGCTGCCGTTTGAAAATCGTAAGCCCCATGTCGCGCGCCACTTTTTTCACGACGCCGGGCAGATTTTCGACGCCCTGGCCGACGGCTGAAAAAACTTTGGCCGGCCGGTCCCCGGCGGAAGCAAGCAGCCGGGCGTCTAGGCTGAAATTCTGCCCGATCCAGGTGAGGCTTCCGCGAACCACATAATCAGCGCCGGTCTGGATCGCCAGCCGCGCCACGTCCGCGTCCGTGTCTCCGGTCTTGCCCCAGGCCTCTGCCGTTTCAGGCTCCAGGACGCGCGCGTTGGCGCCTTCTTCCTCGAACTGCTGCCGCATCGCCTCGGGAATCTCGTCCCGCAGATAGGCCAGCTCCGCTGGGGCATGCACGGCAAACGGCATGACGATGACCCCCGCCGACGGCTGGGCCACGGCCGGCTGAACGCACCAGAGAGAAGCGGCCACGAGAATCCACGTCAGACAGACTGCCAGATGACCGGTTCGACTGAAGAACATCATGCGCATAGGCTCCTGTCGCCCCATAGGGGTCGCCCGCTGAAGATCCAACGGCGTCGACCGCAGGGTTTGCGACGCTGTCATGGCACCGGCGCCAGCCGTCCGTCCGCCAGCGTCACCCGCCGGGACATACGGGCGGCCAGATCCAGGTTGTGAGTGACCACGACCAGGGTCATTCCGATTTCTTCATTGAGTTCGATCAACAGCCGATGAACCTGTTCGCTGTTGCCCCGGTCCAAGTTGCCGGTGGGCTCGTCGGCGAGCAGCACGGGCGGCTTGAGCAGCAGGGCGCGCGCCAGGGCCACCCGCTGCTGCTCGCCGCCGGAAAGCTTGCCGACCCGGTATCCGATACGGTCCTTCAATCCGACCCGCACCAGAATCTCCCTGGCGGCCGTTGCCGCCTTCGGTTTGCTCCAGCCCTGGATGAGGCCGGGCAGCATGGTGTTTTCCAGTGCGCTGAACTCGGGCAGCAGGTGATGGAACTGGAATACGAACCCGATGCATTCATTGCGGAATTTCGCCAACCGCTCCTCGGGGTAATCGAAAAGGCTGTCCTGGTTGAAGCGCAGGCTACCGCTGTCCGGGCGGTCCAGTGTGCCGAGAATGTGCAGGAGGGTAGACTTCCCGATCCCCGACGCCCCGATGATGGCGAGGGTTTCCCCCGACTGCAGGTCCATGTCGAGGCCCTGCAGCACGTCCACCTCGGTTCCGCCGTTCCGGAACCGCTTGCACAGTCCGCGTGCGGTGATGAGATCGGGGCGCCGCGGCGGCGGGCGCCGGTCCTCCTCCTGAAACGGCCGGCCCTCAACCATAGCGGATCGCCTCCACCGGATTCAATCGGGCCGCCTGGCGGGCGGGGTAGATCGTCGCCAAAAAACAAATCGCCAGCGCGGCCGCCACGATGCAGGCCACGTCCAACACCTCCATCTTGACCGGCAACTGAGTCGTAAAGTAGTAAATGTCTCCGGTCAACTCATGGATGTTGTAATGTTTGAGCAGGCTGCACAAAACCACGCCGAGCAACAACCCCAGGCTCGTTCCGATCGAACCGATTACCATCCCGTTGAAAACGAAAATTTTACGGATGCTGCGGTTGGTGGCGCCCATGGCCTTGAGAATGGCGATGTCCTTGGTCTTGCCCATCACCATCATGATCAGGGAGCTGGCGATGTTGAACGCCGCCACGAGAACGATCAGCGTCAGGATGATGAACATCACGCGCCGTTCCAGTTTGAGGGCTTTGAAGAGGTTGCGGTTCATCTGCATCCAGTCCCGGGCGTAATACGCGCTGCCCAGCTGCGCAACGATCGCATCGGCCACCGCCCGGGCCTGATAAATGTCGTCGACACGCACTTCCATCCCCGTCACCGCATCCCCCATGCGCAGCAGGCGCTGGGCGTCGGCGAGCTGGATATAGGCGAATGTCTGGTCGAACTCGTACATCCCGGATTCGAAGTAGCTGCTGACCCGAAAAGGCTTCATGGCCGGGACATGGCCGGTGGGCGCCAGCATGCCGCGCGGGGAGATCAGGTGAACCACGTCCCCCGGGACGACCCCGAGGTTCTTGGCCAACTCCCGTCCGAGGACGATTCCGGGCAGCACGCCGCCGGCCGGCTCCGAACCACCGATCGGAGCGGTTGCCGGCAGCTTCACATGTTCGAGCGTTTTCAGGACACCGCCGATGGAATCCGGATCGATCCCCCGCAGCACGGCGCCGGTGGTGTTGGCCGCCGTCCGCAGCATGACCTGGCTGTATATGAACGGCGTGGAGGCCGCCACCCCCGGAATCGCATTGACCCGGCGCATCACCTCCCGGTACTCTTCGAAGGGACCGCTATACCGCAGCAGAATCACGTTGGCCTGGCCGCCGAGAATCCGCGCCTTGAGGTCGGCCTCAAATCCGGCCATCACCGCGATGACCACGATCAGGGCCATGACCCCCACCGCCACGCCCGCAATGGACAGGTAGGTGATCAGCGAAATGAACGCCTGCTTCTGCTTGGCCCTCAGATACCGGCCGCCGATGAAAAATTCAAAAGACATGGTCTCTTTTCAAGCAATCCTGATCGGTTCGCCCCGGACAAGGAACGTCTGGCGCTTCGTGAATTCAAATGGGTCTCATGGTTTCTGACGCATCCGGCCATGTCTGCCGATGGCCGCGCCCCTGGCATATTCTATCGCTCGAAAGCCCCGAATGTCGGTCTTGTAAGACGGCTTCGCCCCAAGCTCAACTTCCAGGCGCGCAAATGTCGCTGGTGCGAGGCGTACGCAAGGTACGCCGCAGCACACGCGGCATGCAGCGCAACGCCGAAGTTGAGCTTGCGGCGAAGCCGTCACTCGCGCGGCTTCATGTGCGGGAAGAGGATCACCTCCCGGATCGACGGCGCATCGGTCAACAGCATGGCGAGGCGGTCGATGCCGACCCCTTCTCCGGCGGTCGGCGGCATGCCGTATTCCAGGGCTTCAATATAATCCTCGTCCATCCAGTGGGCCTCGGCGTCTCCGGCCGCCCGTTCGCTGACCTGCTGCAGGAACCGCGCCCGCTGGTCCATCGGATCATTCAGTTCGGAGAAGCCGTTGGCGATCTCCCGGCCGCCGATGAACAGCTCAAAGCGCTCAGTCAGATCGGGCGTTTGGTCGCTACGCCGCGACAGCGGCGACACTTCGGCCGGGTATCCGGTGATGAACGTGGGCTGAATCAGATGCGGCTGCACCAGCGCGTCGAAAAGCTTGGTGATCACCTTACCCAGCTTGCCCGTCTTGGTGACGGTCACCTGACGCTGAGCCGCCAGCTCGAGCAGCCGCTCGCGGTCGTGAAGGATACCGCGGGGAATGTCTCCGATCTCCACCAACGCATCATAGAGCGAGAGGCGCCGCCACCGCCCGCCGAAAACGATCTGCTGGCCCTGGTAGCCCACAATCGCGGAGCCGGTGACGGCCGTGGCCACGCACGCCAGCAGCTCTTCCGTCAGCTCCATCAGGTCGGAATACGTGGCGTAAGCCTGGTAGAATTCGAGCATGGTGAACTCCGGGTTGTGCTGAGTCGAAATGCCCTCGTTCCGGAAGTTGCGGTTGATTTCGAAAACCCGCTCAAACCCGCCCACCACCAGACGTTTCAAATAGAGCTCCGGAGCGATGCGCAGATAGAGGTCCATCCCCAGTGCCTGGTGGTGGGTCTTGAACGGCGTGGCCTCGGCCCCGCCGGGAATCGGCTGCATCATGGGCGTTTCCACTTCCAGAAACTCCCGCTGCAGAAAGAACGACCGGATCTCCTGAATCATCCGGCTGCGCCGGCTGAACAATTCCCGCACCTCGGCATTCATGACCAAGTCGACGTAACGCTGGCGGTAACGCTTCTCCGGGTCCTTGAGCCCGTGGAACTTCTCCGGCAGCGGGCGCAGCGCTTTGGACAGCAACCGCAGCGAATCGCACAGCAGCGTCCATTCCCCGGTCCGCGTTTGAAACAGCGTACCTCTCAGTCCCACGAAATCGCCGATGTCCAGCTGTTTGAAGAGCGCAAAGGCAGCCTCACCGATGCGGTCCCTGCGAATATAGGCCTGCAGCTGCGCGGAACGGTCCCGCACCCGGACAAAGGCGGCCTTGCCGAAGTGATTGATGGCCATCAGCCGTCCGGCGATGTCGAAGAAGGGGCCCTGCTCGGTCAGGGTGTCCGGCGCGCCCTGGACGACCGAAAGAACCTCGCTGATGGTATGAGACACTTTGAAATCGTTCGGATACAGACTGACTCCGTTGCGCTTCAGGATCTCGACTTTCTCGTAACGTTTCTGAACAACGTCGCTGATGGTATCCATAGTCTCCGATGGTTGACCGCGATAGAACGATCTGGGCGAAGTGGAAGGCGCGAGTGGGAAGGGGCCGCTTCAGGCTGGCCGTCGTCCACCGACATGGACGCCCTGCCCGTTTCCGGGATCGGGTCGCCTTCCCGAACCATCAGGCCGCGCCTGCAGCCGCTCTAGCGAAAAATCACACCCTGCCGGCAAGCCGCTTGTTGCAGCGTTCCAGCACGAACGTTGATACAAGTTTAAATTTTTTTACTAGCTTATTTGGGAAGGGCTGTCAAGAATTATACCGGGCCGATGAGCGGTGGCGGTTGAAACAGGCCTTTCAATCAGCCGGAAATAGACACTGAACAGGGTCCCGCGGTCAGGGGCGCTGTCGACGTCAACCCGACAGCCGTATGCATCGAGAATGCGCTGGACGATGGACAGCCCCAGTCCGGTACCATTGGGTTTGGTGGTGAAAAAAGGATCGAAAATCGACTGGAGCGTTTCCGCCGGCATCCCCGAGCCGGTATCGCCGATCCGCAGACAGGCCTGGCGATCTTTGGTGACGGACAGCTCGATACGGATCTCCCCGTGTGATGCAATGGCTTCAGCGGCATTGATCAGCAGATTCCACAGCACCTGTTTCAAGTGGGCGGCGTCCATGTCGATCCAAATTCCCGGCTGCGTCTTGATGCGCAACGCGACCCGGCCGTCCACGCCGCCGTTCTTACCGAAAAGCTCGGCGGTCTCACGCACGGCCTTCTCTAGATCCATGGCTTCGGCTTTTCCGGAGGGCGGCCGGGCGTACATCAGAAAATTGCCGACCAACGCGCTCAACCGGTCGGCCTCGCGCAGAATGATCTGCATCAGGCGGCCGTGATCGGGGTCGGGCCGGATTTCGTCGCGCAGCAGTTCGATCGCCCCGGTAATGGATGCCAGCGGGTTCTTGATCTCGTGAGCCAGGCCGGCCGCCATCTCCCCTACGGCCGCCATTTTCTCGACCCGCTTGACATGCTGCTCCATGACGCGCAATTCCCGCCGGGTATTCA
>CAZEKN010000003.1:13191-27556 GCA_964512755.1 uncultured Desulfatibacillum sp.
AGGCCATAGTACTCCAAGTCCACCAGCACGCCGAACTGAAGGCCGCAGAGCGCGGCGATCAGTAGCGTGCTGCGGCGCGGCAGTAACAGGCTGGAGTAGACGACCACCACCAGGTAGAGGAATGAAAAGAGGCTTGAAAAGCCGCCGGTCACGTACAGAATGGCGGTCACGAACAGGCTGTCGGCGACGGTCTGGAGATGAGCGAACGCACGCAGGTTTTCGACCTGCTTCAAGGCAATGGCGTAGACCAGGGACAGGAAGAAAATAACCCCGATCAGGCCGTAGAGGATAGACAGCGGATCCGCTTCCGGAGGGCGCGGGCGGTGGAACTCCAGAAAGGCCGTGGACCCGAGCAGCAGGCACGAAAATAAAATCCGCGCGCCCATGAGCTTCTGGAGCCAGTTTCTCAGGTCGTATTCGAAATTCATGCGCGTTTCCCGCGGATTCGGCAAAAAAGGCCTAAAGACCGTCCGTAATCAAACAGCCTTTAAGCCTGATCCGTTTGCGGGCGTGGTGGACGCCATTCCCCGAATCCGCTACTGGATGGCGCCGGCCATCTTGAAAATCGGCAGGTACATGGCAATCACCAAGCCGCCGATCGTCACTCCGAGGAACACCAGCATGATCGGTTCGATCAGGGCGGTCATGTTGTCCACCGCCTGGTCCACTTCCTCGTCGTAAAAATCGGCTATTTTTTCCAGCATGGCATCCAGGGCGCCGGTGGACTCGCCCACCGATATCATCTGGCAGACCATGGGCGGGAACACACCGCTCTCGTTCAGCGGATCGGCCATCGTCCGCCCTTCGGCAATCCCGGAACGCACGTTGTAGATGGCTTTCTCGATGGTGCGGTTTCCGGAAGTTTTGGCGACGATGTCCAGGGCCTCCAGAATGGCCACGCCGCTGCCCAGCATGGTACCCATGGTGCGCGTGAACTTCGCCACCGCCACCTTGCGCAGCAGCATGCCGAAAACCGGCAGCTTCAGCATCAGGGCGTCGATCATATCGCGCCCCTTTTCGGTGGCATAATATTTTTTGAAGGCGATCATGAACAGGATGCCGGCACCGATGAGGTACAGAATTTTGGATTTCACCAGGTCGCTCGCGGCGACGACTAATTTGGTAGGCCCCGGCAGTTCGCTTCCGAAATCGGCGAACATCTCTTCGAAGACCGGGATGACGAAAACCAGAATAACCGCCAGCACGATAATCGCAATGGCCAGGGTAACCAATGGGTAGGTCATGGCGCCCTTGACCTTCGCCTTCAGCCGGGCGGCCTTTTCCATATAGGCGGCCAACCGTCTCAGGATGGCATCCAGAATGCCGCCCGCTTCGCCGGCGGCGATCATGTTGACGAACAAGTCATCGAAGTGTTTGGGAAACTTCTTGAGCGCTTCGGCAAGGGTGGCGCCGCCTTCTACGGACTCCTTGATCTGCTTCAGCATTTTCTTAAAAGTGGTGTTCTTCTGCTGGCTGTACAATATGTCCAGGCATTGGATGATCGGCAAACCGGCATCGATCATGGTGGAAAACTGCCTTGCGAACAGAATGACGTCGGCTTCTTTGATCTTCGGCTGCAAAAACTTGATGTTTTCAAACAGATCCTTGGGCTTTTGCTTGATCCGGCTGGGGGTGATCTTCTGTCGGACCAAACTGGCGCGGACGGCCTCTTCGCTCTGGGCCTCCATTTCACCTTTTTGAACCTTGTTTGACCGGTTTTTACCTATCCATTGATAGACTGGCATGCGCACATCCTCCCTGATCGACCATAAGCAACGGCCTTCTAACAGTTCGATCGGTGCGAGATCCTGGCCGCTAATTAATTAGGTGTTTGATTGTCTATCGGCTTGGGCCTAAAAAACTTGAGCGTTTTGAGTCGGAATGCGAAGAAAACGGCAGAACGCCGGCTCGTGGGTCGGAACGGCCCAGCGGTACCGACCGACAGATAGAATTTATTCTAAATTATTTCAATTTGTTAAAATCAAAATCCGGCCGCGTCCAGCAGCCTAAAGCCGATTTGGATTTCATCAACGAATATGGTAGGCTAATGCTTCTGCGATCATCCGATCCTAGCGCATTCATCGCCGTGAAACGGAGAAACCGGGCATTGGACAACGCCTTGACCCGACTCAATCATTCTTCCGCGCAGACGGTCATCACGACCCATATCAATGCGGATTTCGACGCCCTGGCCTCGCTCCTGGCGGCTCAGAAACTCTACCCCGAGGCGCGCGTCGTGTTTCCGGGGGCCCAGGAGAAAAACCTGAGGAACTTTTTCATCAGCTCGATGGTGTATCTTTTCAACATGGCTGACATCCATTCGATCGATCTCGATCAGGTTCGAAGGCTCGTGCTGGTGGATACCCGCAACATCGGCCGCATCGGCAAGTTTGCCGAACTGGCCGGCAGGCCCGATGTCGAAATTCACATCTACGACCACCATCCCGCCTCCGACAACGATATCCGCGGGAGCCTGGAGGTCTGTGAGTCGACCGGCGCCAATGTCACCATCCTGATCGAAGCCATCCGCGCCCGGGGCGTGCCGATCTCGTCCGACGAAGCCACGATCATGTGCCTGGGATTGTACGAGGACACCGGCTCGTTCACCTATGCCTCCACGACCGAACGGGATTTTCTGGCCGCCGCGTTTCTGCTGTCAAAGGGCGCCAACTTGAACGTCGTCTCCGATCTGATCGCCCGCGAGCTCAACCCCGATCAAGTGGCCCTGC
Source organism: uncultured Desulfatibacillum sp. (assembly GCA_964512755.1). GTDB lineage: Bacteria > Desulfobacterota > Desulfobacteria > Desulfobacterales > SpSt-501 > SpSt-501. The sequence continues at coordinate 15,921 of CAZEKN010000003.1, forward strand.
TCAACGATATGATCCAGGCGGCGGTTCGTTCGAATATCAACGGCATCGAAGTGGTCATGACCAGCATCGCCCTCGAGACCTACGTGCCGGATTTCGCCTTCCTGGTCCAGAAAATGGCAAAGATGGAAAACCTCGATGTCATCTTTGCGCTGGCCTTGATGGAATCCAAGATCTATATCGTGGCCCGCAGCCGGATCGACGAAGTGGATGTCGCGGCCATCCTGAGCCGGATGGGCGGCGGAGGGCATCCCTTCGCCGCGGCCGCCTCCGTCAAGGGCCAGACCCTGACCCAGACCGAAAACCAGCTGCTGGAGATCCTGTTCGAGAAAATCAGGGGCCGTCGGCTGGCCCGGCACCTGATGTCCTCGCCGGCGATCTCGGTGGAGCCTGAGATTTCCTGCGAACGCGCCAACCATCTGCTGACCCGTTACAACATCAACGCGTTGCTGGTCGTCGAAAAAACCGACGGCCATACCGAGCTGCGCGGCTACATCACCCGCCAGGTGATCGAGAAGGCGCTCTTCCACAAGCTGGGCGCGGTCTCGGTGCGCACTTACATGAACACGGAAGTGGCCAGCGTCGGGCCGGAGGCCGACCTGTCCGAAATCCAAAAAAAGATCATCGAAAACAAACAACGCATCCTGCCGGTGATGGCGGACGGGCACATCGCCGGGGTGATCACGCGCACCGACCTGCTGAACGTGCTCGTGGGCCAGAGACATCTCGATGGCGAGGCGTCCACCGAGCCGCTGCGCGAATCTTTCAACCCACGCACGCGCAACGTGACCCGCTTCATGCACGAACGCTTGGCGCCACGCCTGCTGGACCTTCTCCGAACGGTCGGCGAAGTCGCCGCCACGCTGGGATATGGAGCCTACGTCGTGGGCGGGTTCGTTCGCGACCTTTTCTTGTATCGCGGCGATGAGGACATCGATATCGTGATCGAGGGCGACGGCATTGCGTTCGCCAAAAAATACGCCCGGATTTCCGGTGCACGCATCCACACCCACGATAAATTCGGCACAGCGGTCATCATTTTTCCGGACGGCTACAAAATCGACGTGGCCTCGGCCCGCATGGAATACTACAAGTTCCCGGCGGCCCTGCCGGTGGTGGAAATGAGTTCGATCAAGCTGGACCTCTACCGCCGGGACTTCACCATCAACACCCTGGCCATCCAGCTCAACCCGGACCGCTTCGGCCTGCTGATCGACTTCTTCAACGCGCAGAAAGACATCAAAGAAAAGTCCATCCGCGTCCTGCACAACCTGAGCTTCGTCGAGGACCCGACGCGGGTGTTCCGGGCCATCCGCTTCGAGCAGCGCTTCGGCTTCACGATCAGCCGCCTGACCCATGGCCTGATTCAGAATGCCGTGGGCATGGACTTTTTCCGCGAGCTGTCCGGCCGCCGGATGTTCAACGAACTGCAGCTGATCCTGCAGGAGGAGAACCCGGCCGCGGCCGTCGCCCGGTTGAATGATTTCGGCCTGCTCAAAATGGCCCATCCCGCGCTGAGCTGCGACAAACAAGTGATCGCCCTGCTCAACGCGGTCCGCCAGGTCGTTGCCTGGCATGATTTGCTTTTTCTGGATGAATCCTATATGAAGTGGGCCGTTTATTTTCTGGCCGTGATCCACCGCTGCACGCGGCCGCAGGCTCAGGAGATCTGTCGGCGCCTCGAGTTGACACCGCGGCAGGAGGCGCTGTGTGTGACCGGCCGCACCAAAGCGCTGGAGTCCCTGCACTGGCTGATCCGCCATTTGCCGGTTGACAACAGCACGCTCCATCACCGGCTGGCCGGCCTGCGGACGGAGCTGATTCTGTTCATGATGGCGGCCACCGAGCATGAAAAGGTCAAGAAGGCGATCTCGCTGTATTTCACGAACCTGCGCCGGGTGTCGATTTCCCTGAGAGGGGCGGATTTAAAACGCCTCGGAGTCAGCCCCGGTCCGATCTTCCGAGAAGTGTTTCAGGCCGTCTTCGATGCCAAACTGAACGGTCGCGTCGAGTCCTACGAGGACGAATTGGCGTTCGCCCGCGCCCACCTTCATGCGCGCGGGTGCGGCCTGAATGCGTGAGACCGGCCGCGGAATCGAATCATCAGACAGGAGTCCATGCGTTCTCATGAAAAAACGGTTGTTGAGCGGCATGCGGCCCACGGGGCCGCTGCATTTGGGAAACTACCACGGTGCATTGGCCAACTGGGTGCGCCTGCAGGATGAATACGACTGCTTCTTTTTCGTCGCTGACTGGCACGCCCTGACCAGCGACTACGAGAGCCCCGGCGGCATCCGGGGCTTCACCGACGATATTCTGCTCGACTGGCTGAGTGCCGGCCTCACGCCGGAGAAGAGCACTCTCTTCATCCAGTCCCGAATCAAGGAGCACGCCGAGCTGTTCCTGATCCTGTCCATGATCACACCGGTGCCCTGGCTGGAGCGCAACCCGACCTACAAGGATCAGATCGAGCAGCTCAACAACAAGGATCTCTCCACGTTCGGGTTTCTGGGGTATCCCGTGCTGCAGGCCGCCGACATCATCATGTACAAACCCTACGGCGTGCCGGTCGGCGTGGATCAGGCCCCGCACGTGGAAATCACGCGTGAGATCGCCCGGCGCTTCAATTATCTCTACGGCCCGGTCTTCCCGGAGCCAGAGGTCATTCTGACCGAAACCCCGAAACTGCTGGGCACCGACCGCCGCAAGATGAGCAAAAGCTACGGCAACGCCATCTTTCTGTCGGACTCGGCCGAAACGGTGGCCGGCAAGGTGGCCGGTATGGTCACCGACCCTCAGCGCATGCGCAAGAGCGACCCCGGCGACCCCGAGGTCTGCAACGTGTATGATTTTCACAAACTCTACTCTCCGTCGGAGGTGGTTCAGGATGTCAACCGGCGTTGCCGCAATGCCGACATCGGCTGCGTGCAGTGCAAGAAGCTCATGGCCCAGTATCTGAACGCGTTCCTGGACCCCATCCGCGAGCGACGCCGCTACTACCAGGAACGGCCGCAGCTCGTGGAGGAGATTATCACGGCCGGCAACGACCGGGCCCGGCAGGCGGCCCGACGAACCATGGACGACGTGCGCACGGCCATTAAGCTTTAAGGACAGGATCCAGGTGACGGAACAGCAGGCGGCAGCGGCGGACGGACCGTATCGGGTCAAGCTCTCGGACATCTTCGAGGGCCCGATGGATCTGTTGGTCCATCTGATCAAAAAGAACGAAATCAACATTTACGACATCCCGATCGCCTTCATCACCGATCAGTATCTCCAGTACCTGGAATGGCTCAAGGCCATGAGCGTCGAGTATGCGGCGGAATTCGTGGTCATGGCCTCGACGCTGGCCCAGATCAAGTCCCGCATGCTCCTGCCGGTGCATGCCGAGGAGGAGGGGGAGGACGAGGATCCGCGGCAGGCGATCGTCCGGCCGCTGATCGAATACCTCCAGCTCAAATCCGCAGCGGAGCAGCTGGCCGAACGGCCCCTGCTAGGGGAGGATACGTTCACCCGGCCGGCAAGCTCCGCTGCTCTGGCTGCGGTCCCGGCGGATGACGAGGTGATCAAAATCGGGCTGTTTGAACTGATCGACGCCTTCCAGCGGATCCTCTCTGGACTGCCGGACGAGGCGCGCATCGAGTTCACCGCCGATACGATCTCGGTCAAGGAACGAATCTCGCAGATCGCGGACATGCTGGAGGCGCGCGGGTCACTGACGTTTTTTGAAATGTTTCCGGAGCAGCCCACCCGGGGCGAGATCGTTGTTACCTTTCTGGCGATTCTGGAAATGGTCAAGCTTGCCCTCGTCCGCCTCGTCCAGCATGTGAACTCGGGCATCATCAGGATATTCTACCAATAATGCAGGACCTCAAAAACATCATTGAAAGCCTGCTGTTCGTGGCGGAGGAGCCGCTCGGCGCGGAACGGCTTAAGAAGATCCTGGAGGCGGCGGCCGAAGCGATCGCCGAAGCCGTGGCGGCGCTGAAGGCCGACTACGACGCCCGTCAGGGCGGCTTCTACCTGGCGGAGGTGGCCGGCGGCTATCAATTCCGCACCCGCCCGGAATATACCGCCTGGATCCGGCGGCTGGTCGATCCCAAGCCGGTGCGCCTGAGCCGCGCCGCTTTGGAGACCCTCGCCATCATCGCCTACAAGCAGCCGATCATCCGCTCCGACGTGGAGCACATCCGCGGGGTGGACTGCGGCGGCGTGCTGCGGCAGCTTTTGGAACGCAAGCTGGTGCGCGTGCTGGGGCGCAAGGAGATTGCCGGCCGGCCGCTGATCTACGCCACCACCCGCAAATTCCTGGAAACCTTCGATCTGAAGGATCTGAAGGACCTGCCCACGCCGAAGGAGATCGAGGAATTCGGCAAGGCGCCCCTGGAGATGCGCGGCAACATTGCCATCGAGCCGGACGAGGAACCGGCCGCGCCGGATACCGGCGCAGCGCCATCAGAGGAGCCGGCGGACGAACCGCAGACAGAAGCCGATGCGGAGCCCCCCACCGCCGATGACATCGCGGAAACCGCCGCGCCGGCGCCCCCCGCCGCTGGGAACGAACCATCCGAAAAAAAACTTGATTTCGAAGGGGGAACCACGTAAAAAGAAACCCAATAGCTGGTTTCGGGCGCTTAGCTCAGCGGGAGAGCGCTACCCTCACACGGTAGAAGTCGCTGGTTCAAATCCAGCAGCGCCTACCAAACACCAAACAAAGGGGCCGGAGATGGTGTTCATCTCCGGCCCCTTTGTTTGGTGGCAACCGGCAATCACTTCCTTGATTTTCCCGTAATCGATTCGATCACGATTTTATACACCTTCGCCTTGTGAGCAGCATTTTCGATGTACGTCAGGCCTTCATTGATAAATCCGGGTGAATATTTCTTTACGATTTCCAGCAGCCCGATGTGTTTTTCATGATCGGCCAGCTCATACGCCTTCCCGAACACGATCGCACTCTCGTAGTTGGTTGCAAACTTTTCAGGCAATACCTCCGTCCGCCCGACCACGCAGAAGGATACCCGGCTGTTTCCCGCCAGATTCTCCAGCTTGTGCCCGTCTCTGGCGCAATGAAAATAAATGACATGGCCGCTGTAGCTATAGTTGATCGGCAGGCCATACGGTTGCCCCTCCGGAGAGGCTGTGGAAAGGACGCCAAATTCCCCCCTTTCCAGTATGCGCTTTGCTTCGCTTTCCGAAATAGCTCTGTCCGTTCGGCGAATCTTTCGTTCCATGCCGGCTCCTTCAGCGGGGGTATCGGAAATGGCGGGCCGTCGTCGAATCAACGTGCGGCCGGTCGGATGGGCCAGGCGGCCCCCATGCGGATTTCATTGAAAAAGTTCGCCGCACCCCATGCATTTAACGTCCTGCATAGAGTTCTTGCGGCCGCAGTTTTCACAAACCTTGATCAGCCGGCCGCGCTCATCGCGGGCGGGCCGCGATGCCAGGGCCGTAAGCTGTCTGGCGGAAAGCTGAGCGAGCAGCTCCTCGATGCGGCTCATTTTCTGATTAATGGCGTTGACCTCGCGGCGAATGCGCATGATGAAAAACGGCAGCAGAAGCATGATGACGGCGTAGATCAGCGCCAGCAGGGCGAAGACGAAAAGGGTCTCACTCATGCGATGACCTCGATGACATGGCGTTGATCCGGCCCCGGCATCCAGGCGCACCGCAAACGCACGGAATGGTCTCGCCGTCCGCGCCATAGCTGTAGTCGATGCTGAGCTCTTCACCCGCAGCGATGTCGCGGCCGGCATAGATCAGCACGCGCTGGCCCTCGATTCGGTAATCGCAGTTCGGCGCGCACGAGTGATTGATGAAGCGGGCGATGTTGTCTTCCCGATAACCGTCGATCGCCCATTCGTCGTCGGTCCAGAACGTGTAGATCCCGCTTCGGCCCGGGTCCTGTTCAAGCCGGTAGGCCTCTTCAGCCGGAACGAGATCGCCCACATATTCGATGATAAACGCGCCGGCCGGAATGAATTCCCCGGCATAGCACCCCTTGCCATGAATGGCGGATTCCTTGATCACCAGCGAGCGCGGTCTCGGGTTCGGCATCGTTCGGTCACCTCAACCGGTCCGCAGGCGATCGGCGGCACCCGCGGCTGATCCCCGGTAGTAATGCTTCGTCATATAGGCACAGGTCCGGCCCGGCGTCAACACGCCCATGAGGGGCCGCATCGAATGACATCAGTCGGCCCGGGGCGACATCGCGCGCCCGCCGGTCAGGTACCTTTCCCCCAGATGCCCGTCCTCCCGCGGCAGGCTCTTTAGTTCCGGCGGCGCAAAACCGAATACCAGCTTCAGGAAAGCCATGGTGATCCGGAAGGTCGCCCCCCACAGGATGTCATGGCCGGCCGGCGACCGGAATCGAAAGGCCGGCACGTCGCGGACCGGGTCCGCCGCCGGCGGTGGCAGCGCCATGGTCAGCCGGTAGCAGATGTAGTGCTGCGGGTCCAATAGCTGGCGCAGCGGAATCCTTACAATGCGCGCCACTTCCCAGTTGGGTCGATAGCGCTGCGGGTTCAAGACCCAGGCCGCCAGCGGGTAAATCAGCCGCCGGAACAGGACCAGGCGATGCTGCGGCAACGGCCCCAGAAACCGCACCCGCAGGGGGTTGAGCCGCATCTCCTCGAAGGCTTCGCGGAGGGCCGTGGTCAGGTAGAGCGCCAGCCAGCGCGACTCCGGCAACCGCTCGCGGCGCCAGCTTTTCCAGTGCGGCCAGCGTCCCAGCGGGCCGAACGGCAGCCCAAGCAGCCGGGCTGCCATGAAATCGAACCGCGGGGACACGCTGCCGCCCGGATAGCAGAGGTCTCCCGCCTGGCGCACCCGGGCGGAGCGCTGGTTCAGGATCAGGCAGATGTCGCCCGGCCGCTCCACGTCCTCCCCGCCGCGGCCCAGCAGCAGCAATACGGCGGAGGTCGCCGCCAAGTCCCCGGCGGCCGCATCGTACAGCGCCATGCCGGATGCGTGCGCATCCAGCGCATCCGTAATGCGAGAGGTCAGCCGGGCCGGATCGGAGATCAACGTTTCAAGGTCGAATGAAAGCATGGACGCTGTATGCGATGGCCCGATTTTGACATGGGGAGCCAACGCCATCTGAGACGCGACTGCCGTCAGAAGGCAGACAGTGGGTATTGTGAAACGGAATACCAGTTCTATCCCATTCCCGCAACCCACGCCGTCCCTGCGGTCGGGTGCATCCCGGCTGGCAGCGCCTTGACAGCTCGCGATCAAGGTGATTAAAATCCCATCTCCGCTCGGCCGCCGCCGCTTCGATCCTCGTCTCGTCCGGGTCGCCGAGACGGACAACGCTGTCAACCGATTCCGTCGCACACCCATGATCAGAGGAATGCATGCTCCCGGCGAATCCGATCGCCGGAACATTAAGGAGGTCAAGGCACGATGCACAGGATCCATCAGACCGTCAGCTTCATCGCCTTCGGCGTTATCGCAGTATTCGCTCCCCTTGCGCTGGCCGCCGAAAAGGCGGACACCGCCCCCAAACCCGAACGGCTCATCCTCATGGCCCCGGAATACCCGGGCGTCATCAGCGCCCAGGGCAAGGAGGTCAGCATGGACCTCACCTTCATCAACAAGGGCCGCACCGATGAGACCGTGGATGTCCGGGTGGTGCATGCCCCCGCGGGTTGGAAAACCCGCATCAAGACCTACCGCTACGCCGTGACGGGCATCCATGTGCCGGCGGACGACAAGAAAAGCCTGACCTTTGAGGCCGTGCCGGACAAGGAGCTCCCGCCGGGGGACTACGCTTTTGCGGTGGAGGCCCAGACCCGCGACGGACGATTCAAAATGGCCCAGAAAATCAACGTGACCTTGGTCCGGGAACAAGAGGCCCTGGACAAGGACCAAGGCGTGAAGCTCACCACCTCCTATCCGGTGATCCGCGGCCCGTCGGATGCGGCCTTCGAGTTCTCGGTGGAAGTGGACAGCCGGTTGGACAAGGAGGCCGTCTTCGATCTTTTCGGCCAGGGCCCCAAGGGTTGGGACATCAACTTCAAGCCGGCCTACGAAACCAAGTTCATCTCCAGCATCCGGCTCAAGGCCAATCAGAACCAGTCCATCGCCGTCGAAGTCAAGCCGGCGCTCAATTCCCCGGCGGGCGAATACCCCATCAACCTGCGCGTCGGCTCTGGGGACGCCAGGGCCGAGGCGAACCTGACGGTCATCCTGACCGGAACCTATGCCCTGGATGCCGGGACGTCCTCCGGCTTGCTGTCGCTGGAGGCGCGGCAGGGGGTGGCGGCGAATGTGTCCTTTTTCGTCAAGAACACGGGCAGCGCCGTCAACCACGACATCAAGTTCATGACCTTCAAGCCCGAGAACTGGAAGGTGGAGTTCAAGCCGGAGCGTATCGATCAAATTGAACCCAACGGCCTCAAGCAGGTGGAGATGATCATCACGCCCTACGAGGAAGCGCTGGTGGGGGATTATTCGGTCGGCGTCAAAGTCGAAGGCGAAAAAGCCGCCAAGACGCTCGAGTTCCGGACGAGCGTGAAGGCATCCGGCGCCTGGGGCTGGATCGGCATCGGCATCATCGTGGCCGTGATCGCCGGTCTGTTCGGCTTGTTCCGCATGCTGGGAAGGCGCTGACCATGACGTCCCAACCAGTCGTTGCCACTGAAGAGCTGACCAAGATCTACCGGCATCAGGTAGCCGTGGATCATCTGACCTTTGCGGTGAACGAGGGCGAGATCTTCGGCTTCCTGGGGCCCAACGGCGCCGGTAAGACCACCACCTTGCTCATGCTGCTCGGCCTGACCCAACCCACCAGCGGACACGCGCGGATCCTGGGGATCGACCCCGCCCGCGAGCCGATCAAGGTCAAGGCTCGGGTCGGCTACCTGCAGGAGAACATGGGGTTTTACTCCGACCTGACGGCGCGGCAGATGCTGCGGTTCGTGGCGGATCTGAACGGCATCGGCCGCCGCGAGACCGAGGCGCGCATCGACAAAGCGCTGACGGAAGTCGGCCTGGCGGACGAAGACCCTCCCAAGAAAATCGCCGCCTTCTCCCGCGGCATGCGCCAGCGCCTGGGAATCGCCGAACTGCTCATCCGGGATGCCCGGGTGGCCTTTCTGGACGAGCCCACCCTGGGGCTGGATCCGGACGCCACCCAGCGGATCACCGACCTGATCCAGCGCTTGGCCCGGGAACAACGCATGACCATCCTGCTCTCTAGCCACCAGCTGCACCAGGTGCAGAAGATCTGCGACCGCGTGGGAATCATGATCAAGGGTCGCATGGTCGCTAACGGGCCGATCGACCAACTCGCCCGCGAAAAATTCGGCGTGGATCGGGAGGAGTTCACTCTCGAAGAAATTTACATGAAGTACTTCCTGGAGGGCTAGCCGTGAAGGGTCTTGCCGCTATTTTGAGAAAGGAGTTGGCGGATCATTTCGCCAGCCACCGGTTCGTTATTCTCTTCGCCCTGATCGCCATGGTGAGTCTGATCACGGCCTACATGGTGGGCATCAAGATCCGAGAGGTGGAGGGCCAGCTTAAGCCGCAATTCGTATTCCTCTTGCTCTTCACCGAGCCCGCGGCCATGTTCTCACTGGTTCAGTTCGTTGCGTTTTTCGGACCGCTGGTCGGGCTCATCCTGGGGTTCGACTCGATCAACCGCGAACGCAACGAGGGAACCTTGAGCAAGCTTCTGGCCCAGCCAATCTACCGCGACGTCATCATCAACGCCAAATTCCTGGCGGGCGTCATCCTGATCGGGATCATGCTCCTGTCCATCGTGCTCGTGATCACCGGCCTGGGACTGATGCTGGTCGGGATCGTCCCGGGAACCGAGGAGATCTGGCGTATCTTCGCCTACCTGGTGATCAGCGTCGTGTACATCTCCTTCTGGCTCGGGGTCGCCATTCTGTTTTCGATCGTGTTTCGAAGCACCGCCACCTCCGCGCTGGCCAGCCTCGCGGTTTGGATCTTCTTCTCCTTCTTTATCACCATCGGCGCCAGCATTCTCGCCAACACCCTGGCGAGCGACGCCGAGTTCAACCCGCAATCTGCCGCACGCAAAGCCGATCTGGTCAAATACGTGGTGCTCGCATCGCCCATGGAGCTTTATTCCGACGCCACGGCGACCGTGATCGACCCCCTGCGCAAATCCACCCGCAGCACCCTGCCCGTGGGCCCGCTGGAAGCCTTTTCCATGACGCGGTTCTCCGGTCCCCTGCCGCTCGCCCAAAGCCTCCTGGTGGTGATGCCGCACATTGTTTCACTGGTTGCGATCACCCTGGTCTGCTTTGCGCTGTCCTACACCGTCTTCATGCGTCAGGAAATCCGCTCCCTATAAAAATCCGAGGGCGGTATCAGACGCTCCCGGGGCTTTTTCAGCCAGGTTCCAAAAGGAAGGGCGGGTCTTGCGACCCGCCCTTCTGTGTTTTTTAATTTGACCGGATCATAAAGGCGTCATCAATACATGTCGTCGTCCATGGGCGGAGCGGCCGGTCCCTTCTTCTTCTTCTCCGGCTTGTCCGCAATCATGGCCTCGGTCGTCAGCATCAAGCCGGCCACCGAGACGGCGTTCTGCAAGGCGAACCGCACCACCTTGGTGGGATCGATCACGCCGGCCTTCATCAGATCTTCATAGTTTCCGCTCTCGGCGTTGAACCCGAAAGCGTCCTTTCCCTCCAGCACGGCATTGACCACCACCGAGCCCTCCAGACCGGCGTTCTGGGCGATATTGCGCAGCGGCTCCTGCAGGGCGCGCTTCAGCAGGCTGATCCCGATCTTTTCCTCGCCCGAGGCTTTCAGGGTGTTGAGGGCTTCGATGCAGCGCAGCAGGGCCACGCCGCCTCCGGGGACGATGCCTTCTTCCACCGCCGCCCGCGTCGCATTCAGGGCATCTTCCACACGGGCCTTCTTTTCCTTCATCTCCGTCTCGGTGGCGGCGCCGATGTGGATCACGGCGACTCCGCCGACCAGCTTGGCCAGACGCTCCTGCAACTTTTCGCGGTCGTAGTCCGAGGTGGTTTCATCGATCTGGGCCCGAATCTGCTTGACACGGCCTTCCAGGGCGGAGCGCGAACCGGCCCCGTCGACAATGGTGGTGTTGTCCTTGTCGATGGTGATCCGCTTGGCGCTGCCGAGATCGTTGACCGACATGTTTTCAAGCTTGATTCCCAGGTCCTCGGAGGCCACTTGTCCGCCGGTCAGGACGGCGATGTCCTCCAGCATGGCTTTGCGGCGGTCACCAAAACCCGGCGCCTTTACGGCCGCTACCTGCAGGGTGCCCCTGAGTTTGTTGACGACCAGGGTCGCGAGGGCTTCACCCTCGACATCCTCGGCGATGATCAGCAGCGGTTTACCCATCTTTGCCACCTGCTCAAGAACCGGCAGCAGGTCCTTCATGTTGCTGATCTTCTTCTCTTGAATCAGAATAGAGGGGTTGTCTAGCGAAACCACCATCTTTTCAGGGTCGGTTACGAAGTAAGGGGAGAGGTAGCCGCGGTCGAACTGCATGCCTTCAACGACCTCCAGGGTTGTTTCCATGCCTTTGGCTTCTTCTACCGTGATAACGCCTTCCTTGCCGACTTTGTTCATGGCCTCGGCAATGATGTTGCCGATGGTCTCGTCGTTGTTGGCGGAAATGGTGCCGACCTGGGCGA
>CAZEKN010000004.1:0-19717 GCA_964512755.1 uncultured Desulfatibacillum sp.
GTAACGTCCGCCATTCCCGCGATCAGCATGTATTCGTCGGCTGTCATTTCGGAAGGGGTGATCCTTTCGCCTTCTTCAGGTTCCACTCGGTCATGAAGCCGGCGGCGATTCCCGCGAAGGCGGAAACGACGATCCCCAGCTTGTAGGGCAGCGTCAAGGTCAGCAGCGATGCCGCCCCGGCCGTCAAAACACAGACCGCCATCGGAAGGGTCTTGACGAAGGGGATGATCATGCCGATGAAGGTGATCGGCATGGCCACGTCCAGCCCCCATTCGGAAGCGTCCGGAATCTTTTTCCCAAGCATCAACCCGCTCCAGCACCAGAACTGCCAATTCAGATACATGGCGACCGACGAGCCGAGCTGATACCAATGCTTTTCGGTCGAGCCGTTCTCTTGTTGAAAGCGGTGCACCGTCACGGCGAAGGTTTCGTCCGTCAGCCAGAACGCCAGCGGGATGCGCCATTTCTGGGAGAGGTTTTTCAGGTACGGCAGCAGCGTGGCGCTGTAGAGCATGTGGCGCAGATTGACGATCAGCGTCGTGAGTACGATGATCGCCACCGGCGTCCCAGCCGCTATCAATCCTACCGCGATAAATTGCGATGAGCCCGCGAAGACCAACGCCGACATGGCCATGGCCGCTCCTAAGGACAATCCCGACGTCACGGCCACTGCGCCGTAAATCAATCCGAACGGGAAGGCGCCCAGCAGCAACGGCAATGTATCTCTTGCGCCTCGGATGAATTCCTGCCTTCGCAACGACAACGCTATCCCCTTATGAACGTCGTGGCGGGCGCCGGTTGGTGCCGCCGACCCATCCACCGCCTGTCTCGGTAAAAAGCCCGGCTGAACGCCACCGGGCGTTTGGTTTTATCGCGCATCCGCGTTTTCTATATCGCAATTTGCCGCGTCCTCCAATCCCAATGATCGGAATCGTCGGCCTGCTCAGGCCCCGGGACCTGCTGCGGGCCTCCAAACGCCGTCCAGCAGCAGCCGGCATCATATTTGCATAAATTTCCAGCAGTTCGAAAACCGATTCCGCAGTCTTAATACCGGCGGATGCGCTGAAGCGGTCTCCTTGCGAACCACCTGATTTAAGAGGGTCTATGAAAAAACGTATCGGCGATATCTTGATCGAGATGGGTTTTTTGGGTCAGGACCAGCTCAAAATGGCCTTGATGGAGACTCAGAAGACCGGCGTTATGCTCGGGGACGTGCTGCGGCGACTGGACTGGGTGACCGAGGAAGACCTGCAGATGGCCATCGCGGTTCAGAGCGGCGCCCAGATCCTGGATACGGACACGGTGGCGGTCGATCAGAGTCTGGCCGCGAAAATCCCGATCGAAGTCCTCAACGAGCACGGCATGTTTCCGTTTGCGATGGAGGACGGGGCCCTGAACGTGGCCTGCAGCAACCCCTTCGACGTGATTGCACGGGACAAACTGGAGCGCTTGACCGGCTGCCGAGTCAAAACGTTTATCGCCCGACGGTCCTGGATTGCCACTGCGATCGACCTCTATTACAAGACGGCTCAGAACATCGACCGGGAGATCGAGGCGATCACGTATTCGGGCAATGGTCAGAATGTCTTCAAGGACGACCAGATCGTGACGCTGTCCGATTTGCTCATTGAAAAAGGAAATATGCTCGGAGCCAGCGACGTTCATATCGTGCCGGATAGCAACCTGGTGCGCATCTATTATCGCATCGATGGGGTGCTGCACCAAAAGCACCTGTTTGCACGGTCTTTCCTGCAACCGCTGCTGACACGCTATAAAATCATGGCGGACATGGACATCTCCAACCCGAACATCCCGCATGACGGCCGCATCCGGTTCAAGGGCCGAGTGGGAGAGTTCGACATTCGCGTGTCCACGTTCCCAACTCAACTGGGCGAAACCGTTGTCATGCGGCTTTTGATCCATAATAAACTGGCCAAGGATTTGAAGGAGCTAGGATTTGAAAACGAGGACTTGACGCGCTTCAAAACCGCCATTAAACGGCCGCATGGGCTGGTTTTGACGACCGGCCCGACCGGATCGGGCAAGACCACCACGCTGTATTGCGCGCTGATGACGGTGAACAGCCCCAGCATCAACTGCATGACCGTCGAAGATCCCATCGAATACGGAATTCCGACCGTTCGGCAGACCGCCGTCAACCCCAAGGCCGGCCTGACGTTCGGCAACGCGCTGCGGTCGGCGTTGCGGCAAGATCCGGATGTCATTTTAGTGGGCGAGATCCGCGACAAGGAAACCGCCGATTTGGCGCTGCAGGCCTCGTTGACCGGCCATCTCGTGCTGTCCACGCTGCACACCAACGATGCGGCCTCGGCGATCAGCCGCCTGCTCGACATCGGAGTGAACGCCGGCATTCTCGCTTCGGCGCTGTCATTGGTGGTCGCCCAGCGCCTGGTAAGGCTGCTCTGCCCCAAATGCGCGTCGCGCCAGCCGATCCCGGCGGGCGCTTTGAAGCTGTTTCAGGACAAGGGAATCTCGCCGCCGACAGAGACCGCCCATGCGGTCGGCTGCGAGGGCTGCTACAACTCTGGCTATCGCGGGCGCAGCGGGGTCTATGAGGTCATTCAGGTCGATCGAGCGATCGCGGGCCTAATTTTTTCCGGGGCTCTGAACGAGGATATCAAAGATGCTGCCGTGCGTGCCGGCACGCACTTGATGTTCAAGCAGGCATTAAAGAAAGTGGCCCAGCATGCCACGTCTCTTGAAGAGGTTTCCAGGGTGATTGCCGATTATGAGTAGCTACCATTACAAAGCGATCGACGACTCCGGCCGCGTCGTGAAAGGCCAACTGGCCGCGTTCAATGAAACGGATGTCGAACAGGAACTGAACCGACGCGGGCTTTTCTTGATTGAGAGTGCGGTTCAGCGTGAAGGCGTTGGCGTAACCTGGTTGAACCGTCGGCGCATCCAATCAAAGATGCTGATCGAGTTCTACCACCGGTTCGCCCAAACACTTGAAATCGGGCTGCCCATCCTTTCCAGCCTGGAAGAAATCGGACGTTCGATGCCGTGCCGTGCCCTAAAAACCATCATCGGCGACGTGCAATTTGCTGTCGCCGGGGGCAGCAGTCTGTACGAGGCCATGCATCGCTATCCCCGGGCGTTCCAGCCGCTGGACCTGGCGATGATCAACATGGGCGAGAAGAGCGGTGTCCTGCCGAAGTGCCTCAGTGACTTGGCGGCCTATCATGAATGGAAGGCTGAAATCCGTGCGATTTTCAAGAAAGCCCTCCTGTACCCTGCTTTCATCGGTCTTGCCATTGCTGCGGTGATCGGCGTTTGGGTCGGCTATGTCCTGCCGCAAATGATCAAGGTGCTGTCGGAACTGGGCGTTGCGCTGCCGTGGGTGACGATGACCCTTGTTGAAGCAAGCACCTTTTTAAAGACAGAATGGGCATGGCTTCTAAGCGGCATGACGCTGAGCACCGGCGCCTTTTATTTATATCACCGGACGGACTCCGGCCGGCTGGCGGTTCATCGCCGAATTCTATCATTGCCGGTCCTCGGCGGCATTGCCCGCAATATGGCTCTGACGCGCCTGTGTCATAATTTTGCCACCATGCTCTCTACGGGCATGACGATCAAAGCCATTTTTCAAACCTTGTCCCATCGGGCCTTGGGAAACCGCTATCTGGAGGACCGCCTGGCGGCCGCCCATCAGGAGATCGAGCGGGGCGAGTCGATTGCAGGGGGGTTCGAAAAGGCGGGAGGGTTTCCGTCGCTTTTGCTGGGAGCGATCCGAAACGGGGAAGCCACCGGGACCATTGATGCGTCTTTCAGGCGCATGGGCGAATATTATGACCGTGAGGTCAAGCGCGCAACGCAGGTCTTGGTAAACGCCATCGAGCCTCTTGCCATTTTCGCGTTGGGCGGTGTTTTCGGGATCATCGTGCTGTCGATCTTGTTGCCGCTTTACGACGTGATGGGCGACTTGGGCAAAGCGTATTGAGTCGCATCGGCAGCATCGTCAAGGAAGCGTGATGGTCAGGCCTCGGCCGGCGAGTGCGATGGGAGTGGGGGGATTCGAAGCCGCCGGAGTGGCGCATCCGCCGGAGTTGCCGCACAAAACCAGAAGACTGCCCGAAAGAACGGTGTAGACGGATGAACCACCGGCCGCCACCGTTCCCAAATCCGTTCCCTGGTTGGCATCGTGGACGTATACAGCCGAGCCGCCGTGGTTGTTGACCGCCAGGGAAAGATACTCGCACAGGTTGCCGTAAAGCTCGTTGCCGCCCAAATAAACGATCAGATCATCGAATCCGGCCACCGGCGGATGGCGAAGGTAATTGGGGGTCCCATCGGTGTTGTCGCCCTGGTGGGCTCCGGCCGCCAGGTCATCGAAGACATTCCCGTCTCCATCCGCATCCATGGGGCCGGCGCAAACCAGGACCGCTGCGATGGGGAACGACGCCGGCGTTCCATCGGCATCCACGACGAGGGGCGCACCGGTCAACCCCGTGCGCAACGCCGAACAGGCCGAGACTCGGTTGGTGCCCAAATTCGGGTTGATCGCATACCGCAGGGGTCGCTTGTAGGCATCGCTCGGAGCCGTCAGCAACGTCCGGTAGGGCAGGGTGCCGCTGGCGATCCCGCTGTTTTCGAGGCCGTCTCCGTCGCTGTCCGCATAGGGTAATCGCCCAGTCCGCTCGGAAAAGGCGATCAGGCTCGTGTGGGTGTCTTTCAGGTAGGACAGCGCGTCGTTGCGTGCCTTGCGCTCGGTCAGCACACGCATCAACGAGACGCCGCCGCCGGCTAGAATCCCGATGATGACCATGACGACGGCGATTTCAATCAGTGTGAATCCGCGCCGATCGCCGCGAACCCTGACACGCGTCCTGAGAGGTGCGTTCATTTCGTTCCACCGGGATCAGCCGCGATGCCGACATCAAAAAAGCATGTAAAGAATGGCCACGTTGGTTCCGTTGGTATAAGCCGCGCTTCCGGAGATCGATCCGGTTTGCCAGTTACCGTCATCGTATTTCGTGTCGATTTCAAGGCAGACATCGGCCGGGAGATTGTTAAACATAAAGTAGTGGGCCAGGGGTGTGGCGTTTCCCGGAGGGTTGACCCATTGGATTTCAACGGTATCCCCGAACGCATGGGTGGGTGCGGTCGTGCCGGTATAGTTCCCGCTGATCAGTCCGGCCAGTCTCAAATCGCGAAAGACTTCGAAACTTTCGGTGGCCTCGATCTGGCCGTTCCCATTGCCTTCCGCATCGGCGCCATTGGGAGGAATGGCCGCCAGGTTTTCATCGCCGGGATACACCCCGTATTTGTCATAGAACGTCATCACGCCCGCGCGCAATTCGTCCGCCAGTTTGACGACCCGCTTGACCTTGGCGTTCTGCACCATGGCCTGGCCCTTTAGGACGCCGCCGATGAGCAGCCCGATGATCACTAGGACGATGGCGATTTCAACCAGGGTGAACCCTGCCTGGTTTCTGCGGATTTTCTGGATGGTGAACATAATCATCTTCCTTTCGCAATCGGTATCAACTGCCTATCCATTTTCATTGATTAAGCTATCGGTCTCTCAACGGAAAAACTTTACCTAAAACATGGTCGGGGTTGCGAAGTCCCGTGTTTCTCAAATGGTTTCCTTGATGTACGGCGTGATCAAGATGACGAGCTCAGCGCTTTCTTCAGACGTTTCGACGTGTTTGAATAGCTTGCCGAGAAACGGGAAATCCCCGAACAGCGGCAGGCCTTCGTGATTGAGCTTGCGGATCTTGCTGATCAACCCGGCCAGCACCAGGGATTGCCCGCCCCGGACCCGGACCGTAGTGGCTAGCTCCTGCAGGTCGATGACCGGATTGGAAATAGTCTGAGCGGCGCCCGTGCCCGAGGTCGGAATTTCCAAGGTAACCTCGCGTTGGATACGGGTCAGCGTCGGCACGATGTTCAGTGTCACCAAGCCGTCGCTGGAAATGAGAGGCGTGATTCCCAATTGCAGCCCCAGCAGGGCTCGTTTGATGGACGTGCCGATGGTGACGACCCCGGTCTCCAGATCGCGGTCCACGCCGTCAATGTCGGTGTAGGGGAACTGCGATCCGACCGTCAGCACGGCAGACTGGCGGTTGATGACGGAGATGTGCGGGTTGGCGAGAACGGCTACATCCCCCTGCGTCCGCAGGAAATCCAGCACGGCGGAAAAGCGCGAGACGTTGCTTTTCGCGATTTGTCCATCGCCGTTGAATTCGAGGGTGAAAATATCCGGCAAGATCGATGAGCCGGAGGTGAAATCCACATTGAGCTTGGTCCAGTCGATGCCGGTTTTCTGGTCGTCTTTGAGGATGACTTCCATGATTTTGGCCTCGATAAAGACCTGTCGATGCAGCGATTCGCTGAGCGAGTCCAAAAACCGCACCATCGCGGCGATTCGGCTCGGGGTGTCCGCCATGTAAATTACGCCCGAATTGCGGTTGATCCGCAATATCGCATCCGGTGATTTGAGTCCTTCGAGCGCCTCGGCCAGCGCGGCCCACAGGTCCGAGCTCTGTTCCGGCTTTTTGGCTTTTACCTGGTATTTCCCGGCAACGCTGGTGCTGTTCACCCCGGATGCCAGCAAATCGCCGCCCACCTCGATATTGGTTTCGCCGGTAAGATCCAGGTGATCCAGGTGGTAAATCTTTTCCGCAAAGCGTTGAATATGCAGCGCGCCGTCGTTGACGCTCCATGCATAGCCGGCTCCGTTGACGACAATCATGTCCAGGGCCTGACTTAACATCACTTTATTGAGGCGCACCGTGATGCTGCGCGTCAGATCGACGTCGGCATCGATGATCAGATTGTATTCCGAATCCCTGGTCAGCGCCGCCAACGCCTCGCTGAGCGACGCCTTTTGGAAGGTGATGGAGTAAAGCCGCGAGGTCGGTTCAAGCGGTTTGGCAGCCGGCAGCGTTTTCTCCGAAACCGGAGGGGCCTTGGGCGCCAAGAGACGCTTTTCCCGCTCCAGGTCCCGTGCGGGGTGTTGGGCTTTGAGGTCCTCCTGCGCGACCGGCCGGGGAGAGGCCAGAGCGCACGCGCCCAGGATCAGCGCTAATCCGCATAAAAGCAGGAGACGATGGGTCCGGGAGGCGACGATCATTGCGTTTCGCATAATTAGGGGTCTCTGGGTTTGGTTATGGTTGTCTGACCGATGGAATAGTAAACCTCCGGTGCTGGAATAAACCAGCGCTGATCCCGTCGGCCCAACACCACCCCGTCCGCGGATATCTTCTCGATGCGCAGCTCGGCGATGGAGTCTTTTTCGGCATACACGTTCCCATCCAACACGGCACAATAACGCTGCGCGCCCGTGTCAAGGACCGTCTGCAGAATGCCCGTGAGTTGAGGAAGGCGAATCGTTCGCGACGACGTCAGTGTTTCATCCACGCCGACGGATGGGGGCGGAGACGAAAGAGCGGTTTTTTGCTGAAGCCGGGTCATCACGATCGGAGGTTCCAGCGAGACATCCGAATCCGCACGACGCGCCGTCAAGAATTCGTCGAATTGCAGAAGGCCGAGTCGCAGCTGATTAACGATCAGCGGGCTTTCGGCAAGGGGTTGAAACTCCAACTGGCCGAGTTCAGTCAGATTGGCCCCCAGCAAAACAGCGGCCGCCACCAGCCACCCTCCTATGTACATCCGCCGGTTGTTTGCAATGATCTTCATGGGTCATCCGCCGCTAGAGCGCGGAGCGAGCCACCGGCTCGTTCGACTTTGCTTCGTTGAGCGTGGGCTGCTGGATTCGGCACCGCAGCACCATAGACAGCTCGCAGCTGCCATCCCCGTTCTTTGGGTCGAGCCGGATGCCGACCTGCTTGGGCTGCAGATAACGATGCGCGTTGAGAGTCGTTAAAAAACGGGCGATCCGTTCAAGAGGGCCGGAGAAAGACAGATTCAGAAAGGCCGTTTCCGCACCTTTCTGGGGTGGTGATAGCGTCATCTGGCTCACGTGAAGCTCAAGCCCGGATGCCAGCTCGCCCAGAAAGCTTTTTGCGGCCAGCATGCCCAAATGAATCGATTCGGCTTGAAGATAGAGCTTCGCATGCTCCTCCTGAACGCGATCCAGCTTGCGGGCGTTTTGCTGCTGAAACATCAACTCTTTTCGCAATGACTGGTTCTGGGCTTGGATGGACAAAATGGTGTCGATCGATTGGTGATTCCAAAACGCCATCAGTAGCGCTCCCGTCCAGACGGCGCCCACCCACAGCCAGCGGTTTCGGAGCAATGCAATCATGGCAGGTTGATCTTCCATGCAATTTTGTAATGCGCTTTAGCGTGATGGCTTTGGATCTGCTCCAGATTGAAAATCATGTCTTCGACCGTGATCGGCGGTTCCAGTTTGAGGCGCCGGTTCATATTTTCAATCAGGACTTTCAGCCGATGCCGAAACCGATCGACCGTGTCCGCGAATACGGTTGCGGCCAAATCGAGCCGCGACGCATCCGAATCCATTTTGAACTCGTTGAGCAGGACGTCTTCTGGAAGAGAAGAAACGATTTTGAAGATCATATGAGCGGAGGAAATGCGCTTGGCGTCATCGGTAAGCTCGGCCAGGGCCGCATCGTATTCCGCGAGCGTCGTGGGTTGTTGCCGACGCAATTGGCTGCGGGCGACGATTTCATCCTGCAGCCGTCCATCCAGCCATCGGTATTCGGCGGCGAAAAAAAGAAGCAGCAGGGCAGGGATCAAGACGCCGGCCCACTGAACCGGCCGCCACTTCACCTCCTGTTGGATCCGGCTGTGCGTGACGCTGTAGGCCTCACCCGGAGCCGAAACGCTCTTCGAATCCAGCAGCCGATCGAGATGGGCCAGGTCGCGGGGCAGCGCACTCATCCGCGAGAGCCCGCCGATATTCTGAACCGGCCGCCCCAAGAAATCCGATAAACGCTGCTGAAAACCGACTTCGTCGCCGACCAGATAGACTTGGTTCAGGTCGGACTTGGCCTTCTGAGAGAAGAGGTAAATCGACTGATTGATCTCAAAGATCAGAGCGTCAAATCGTTCGGCGGACTCCGGAAGCGTCACCGTGCGTGAAAATAGAAAATCGCCATGGAAATAGAAGTAAAGAAACGCCTCATGCGTCTGGAGATGGATCAACAAGGCGGCTTGGGTCTCGAATCCTGAAACCCGGAGCTTGCAATGCTCTTCCCAGAGCAACGCCGCGGTTGTGATCCAACGCGGCCTCAGGTTCGCTTTGCCCAATGCTTCGTAGAGGTCATAGGCATTTTGTTCGTAAAGATGAAAAATTTTAACCCCGGGACCCGTCCTGGCTCGCTGGCGAAAGAGATAGCTGAAAAAATGAGGGGCGAGCGGGAGGTTGGGATAGGTCGTTTTGAGTTTCCGCTCAATGAACGGCTTTATCAAAGAGTCTCGTTGCGACTTAAACGGAAAAAACTCATGCTTAAACCAGTGATCCGGGACGATGAGAAGTATTTTCGAGCGGAACTGTTGGAAAGTGGATAGCAGCCGACTGTCGTATTCATGCGACAGGAACTGCGTTAGGGACAGTTCGGTTAATCCGGACTCCTGGCTCAAGTTGCCGTTTTCCGAAAAGTATATCTTCTTATCGGTCGCGGCGATCAGGCGATTTTTCTTGTGGCTCAACATTTCCTGTCGCTTTTAATGAGACCATCAATGAATGCATTGATAGGGATGCTAAAGTGGTCGCAGTTTAGCTTGGCAAGAAATATGCCACATGTTGCCGGCGGCCCGAAACGAGTGAGCCCCGATGGAGAAAAGCCAGCATCCGAGAGATTCCTAAAGTAGTAACATACTGAAATTAAATAGTATGTTTTATGATTCGGGATCCCGGCCGCTCCGCTTGTTCATTTGTCTGGCGATGAGCCGTTTGGGAGATTCCAGTGCGGTGCGTCAAAAAACTGATCATGACGCGAGCGCCGTGCTGAAGGTTGCTGATTCATTCAGGCGGGCTGGATTGAAACCGGGTGATCGATCGGGTCCGAAGGTTCGCAGGGACTCTTCGCGGATGGGCATGTGATCGATCAAAAAATTATCCAACATCCTGTTTTAATTTGTAATGGCGGTTCGTACGATCGCCGAAAGCTCGGCCAACTGATATGGCTTTTGCAGAAAACCGTCGGTGTTTTTAAGCAAACTTCCGCTTTCGATATGCGCCGAGCTGTATCCGCTGGACAGGATGACCTTGGTCCCGGGATGGTCCCGCCGGATGGTTCCAAGCAGTTGATCGGCCCCGATGTCGGGCATCACCATGTCCATAATGACCAGGTCGATCTTGCGCGTTTGCCGATTAAACGCTTCGGTCGCCTCTTGGCCCGAGCGGGCCACGGTCACGGCATAGCCTAAGCGCTCCAGCATTTTGGTCACCGTTACGAGCACGACTTCTTCATCATCGATCACCATCACCGCCGCCGATTGCGAGGTCGGCGGCTGAGGATCTTGCTTCTTGTAGGAACAGCTTCTATTTCTGCCGGCATTCTTCGCTTCGTACAGCGCCTCGTCCGCTTTCTTGATGAGACTTTCGACATCCACGCCGCGGTCGCTTTCCATGGCCGCGACGCCGAAGCTCATGGTGACCGCGATGGTCCGGTCATTGTAGCGCAGCTTCATTGACTCAATGCCTTTGCGCAGCCGTTCGGCGGCCTTTAGGGCCTCCTCCGGTTCGGTCATCGGTAGGATAATGGCGAACTCCTCGCCGCCGTATCGAGCAATCTGATCCGATTCACGAATCATCTGTTTGAGCTGAGCCGAGACACATTTCAATGCATGATCGCCGGCGAGGTGACCAAAAAAATCGTTGATCGACTTGAAATGGTCGATATCGCCCATGATGATTGAGAGCGGGGTGTTATAACGATTTGCACGGCTCATCTCATGCTTCAGGTTCTCCAAAAAGCGGTTGTGGTTGGTGAGTTGGGTCATGCTGTCGAGCCCGAGCTGCAGTTTCATTTTTTCCATGTCCTGGCTTTGAGCGCGGGTTTGATCGATCAGCTCGGCAGACAATTCGGACAGCTCGTTTCGGGCCGTCTCAATTATTTCGATGTATTGGTTTTCGTCGATTTGCATTTCAAAAATCGGAAAGATGCTTTTGATATTCGACACGATATGCTCCGTAACCGCGACCGGGTCCACCGTCGGAGCTAGCCCATAAGCCTGGATCAGCTTTTCGATCTTCGCATAGGTCGCTCCGGCCGGGTGCTTCGTGCTGTTGAACAAGTCGATGTACAGGGAGGAGAGGTGCAGGATTTTCGTCTGCAGTTCGATATCGCCGGACGGCCGGCCGGCGCGTTCCGGGGCATGATGCGCCCCGATCGGCGCTGAAAACGCGGGTGGCAGGCCCCAACCGCGGGTCACGTACTCGCCGACTTCCATATGGTTGAATTTTAGAATGGCGCTTTCGATGTCGTGCAAGGCGGCCCCGTTCGATCGGGCCTTCGTGAGGACGTCGCCGTATTCCTCGGGAATCGATTGCGACATGATCAACATGCCGATATCCTGGAGCAACCCCAGGAAGAAGGCGTTTTCTCCATGCTGTTTGTTGGCTTTCTCGGTGATCAGTTTGGCCGCCACGGCTCCGATGAGCGAATCTTTCCAAAATTGGACATGATCGAAGGCGTTCTTGCTCTTGCCTGAAAAATTTCGAATCAGTGAAAAACCAAGCGCCAGGTTTTTGACTGCATTCAAACCCAGGTACATCATCGCCTGGTGAACGGAAGTAATCTGGTTCGACAGTCCGTAAAAGGAGGAATTGACAACCTGCAGCACTTTCGCACTCAGGGGAGCATCGGACGCAATGGTTTCCGAAATTTCTCGGACGTTGGGCGTTTCGCGGCGCATGGCCTGCAGGATTCGGATGGCCACACCGGGCAAGGTGGGAAGCTTTCCAATCTTCCGGGGCATGTCTTGAAGTGACGCATGTGCTTGCATTCCGAGGTTCTCCTGTATAAACGGTTGATATGATTAAAGGATTCTTAGAGTTTAAGCTCGCGCTGCTGCAGAGTTGTTGGCCGCTGTTTCAGTGCGCTGGTTTCTCCAATGCAACGAGTGCTTTAGGGTATCATCGGTTAATTTGTAAAAAATCTTT
This sequence comes from uncultured Desulfatibacillum sp., assembly GCA_964512755.1. GTDB lineage: Bacteria > Desulfobacterota > Desulfobacteria > Desulfobacterales > SpSt-501 > SpSt-501. Next base: position 12,068 of record CAZEKN010000004.1, read on the forward strand.
ACCCGTAAATGCAGGAGGGGGAATCTCGGATGGGAAGCCGCGGTTAAACCCTGTGCAGGTGCGGAAGGGATTCGACGATATGCCCCGCGAAACTGAAGGCGGAGGTAAAAGCCGGGGAAACCGCATTGGGCGGAGCGATGATTCGTATCTCGTTCAAGATCTTATGAAAGCGGCCGATAGTGTCATGTGAGCAATCATGCGTATCGCATGCGAAGAAGCCTGGGATGGAAACAGATTTCAAAACCGATGTGGACTTCATGGAGCCGATCGACCTCTCGGCTGAGGGAGTCGTTCCGCTGGAGCCGGTCGAACAGCCTTCCGCAGAAACGGCCTCCGCGGCGCCAACGGCCCTTCCCTCGACCCAGCGCCGCGTGTTGCCGCCGGCGCTGGCTGCGCTGGCCGTGGGATGTGCGATTGCGGTGGGCGGCTGGCTTTATGCGCGTTCCCCACAGCCGGTATCGCCGGCGGTTGGTCTCCCCGCTGCGGTTGAACGGGCCGCCGATTCTGAGAAGAAAGACGGCGGGTCGGATGCTGCATGGGGCTCTGTATCGCCGGAAGATTCGAACGGTTTGGGAGCCAAACTGAGAGAAGTCGATGAATTGCTCCAACTGCTTCAGTCCAAGAAACACGAAATTCTAAAAATTAAGCAGAATTACCAGTACGGCATCTTTGAGCTGGAAGATGAAGCCCGGCTGCTTTTGAAGCAAGCACGGATCGATTCGTTGTTTCTTGCCCGGAAGAACGGTGAGATCGAATTGCTGCTGCAGAATATCCAGCGCCGCCAGATTTACAGCGAAACGTTGGAAAGGTCGATGCAATGGTTGGACGCGGCCGGTGAAGAGCTTCTCTACTTGAAGCGACGGGCATCGATTGACCTTCTGGTGGCAACCCTCGCGGATGGCCTCGATATGCAGCGGCATTTGAGCGAGTTCGATCAGGCCCTTCAAAAATGCCAGCCGACGGCGAGCCGGCTGGCAGTTGATCCGAGGTCGATTGCCGCACCATCCGTAGATGCCATCGCCAAGCGGTTGATTGAGCAATCCAAGCCCATGGGGGTGACACCGAATGACGGCCGCAACCAGGAAATCGTGGAGGAGGTGTGCAGCGGCAACGTGATGCGCGCGGGAGAACTATCCAGGTTAAGCCTTAAAGGCGCGCGCTGCTTGGCGGAGTCCACTGCGAAGCACCTGTTTTTGAATCGCCTGACGGAGATCTCTCCGCTCGTTGCACAGAAACTCGCGGAATGGCCCGGCGAGTGGCTCTGTTTGAACGGGCTCTCCAGGCTCGACGCCGATGTCGCAGCACGACTCTTTGCCTGGCAAGGCTCATGGATTTCGCTAAACGGGCTCAGAGAGCTGTCGGTCGAAGCCGGTAAACAGATGGCCGGCTGGAACGGCCGGCAGTTGGAGCTCATGGGACTGCACCGCTCGTTCGGTATCGAACACTTGGTGCAATGGGAGGCTGCCGGCAGGAGATTGTTCGTGCCGGAGACCCTCCGCCGAACCATCGACCCGACGGTCGGAAACGCATCCGGAAATTCGGACTCATGATAACCCGGATCATTGGCAAAACCACGGCGATCATCGGATTGATGCTGTTATCGGCTGGTACGTGCTTGGCGTTTGACGGCGATAAGGGGTCCGTGCTGAACCGGGCCCTGGAGGAAATCAAAATGACCGTCCAGTTGATCGACGCGCGAGCCGCCGCCACGGAAAAGGTCCATGGGCAGCTGCAGGCCCAAGCCGAAGCGCTCTTGGCAGAGATTCAAGAGGAACGCCTCCGCCGCAGCGCCATAACCCTTCAGCAGGCCTTGCAGGTCGATCGAATTCGCTACGATTTGCTGGTTCTTCAGCAGGTGCGTGGTTATTTGATGCAGTTGGGCGACCGGCTGTCCTATTTGCGCTCCGCTGCCAACACCCTGAGTGTCTACCGCGACCAGGTCCGGGATGATCGGCTCATGCTCCAAGCCCTAACGGATCTCGACAGCTCCGGGCTCCTTCGGCAGGTGGGGGAAGCGGTTGACGAATACCGTCGGCAGTGCTCCGTCCAATTTCTAAAAGCCCAGGCGCCTTACGGCGCGCGGGATCTCGAAACCCTCTGGAACGGCCTCGTGAAAGGCCACTGACCGCTCGGCTTCCTTCACAGCAGTTTCCGGTTGATCAGATCCTGCATAGCGCGCTGGCCGATGGTGGTCACGGCGCTGATGGCCTGGACCACGTGGTAGGTCGCCTCCGAGAGCACGCCGGAGTTCATCATCACGAGCGCGGTGTTGAGGCTCTTGTCGACAGGAGCCCAGAGGTCTGACGGCGTCATTGTTTTGGACAGATGGATCTCGTTGGCCGTCATGGCGATCAGCGGGCGAAGAAAACGCTCCCCGGCATGCCGCTCTTGATCGGGCAACCCGTTGTAGATTTCAAGCAGCTGAGAAATCATGAGCAGACCGGCCTTGGCTTTTTCGCTTTGGGAGAAAGCCAGAATGGCCTCTTTGGTTTCCATGCGGTATATCCTCGAAAGGGGGTTTTCCGTTGCGCCATCGGCGGCCGCCGATGGCGCGGCCGATCCGTGCCGCGCCTCAGGCCCGGTTGATCATGGATGCCACGTAACCGGCTCCGAAGCCGTTGTCGATGTTGACGACGGCCACATTGGAGCTGCAACTGTTCAACATTGCAAAAAGGGCCGTCAAACCGCCCAGGCTCACGCCGTAGCCGATGCTGGTCGGCACCGCAATGACCGGACGGCTGACCATGCCCGCCACGACGCTCGGTAACGCACCCTCCATGCCGGCGACCACGATGAGGACGCTGGCGCTGGCCAGCATCTCCCGGTGCCGGAACAGCCGGTGGATGCCCGCAACACCCACATCGATGATTTTTTCCACCCGATTGCCCATGGCCTGAGCGGTGATGCAGGCTTCCATCGCCACCGGGAGGTCCGAGGTCCCGGCGGCGATGACCAAAACGGTTCCCCGCCCTTGGAGCCGTGGCGGAGCCGAGGACCATACCAGCATGCGCGCTTCGGGATGATACCGGGCGTCGGGAAACCGGCCCTGGACGTCCCGCGCCTTGCCGGCGTCGACGCGGGTTGCCAGGATCATACGCTCCTGCGAGATCATGCAGGCCATGATCCCGGCAATCTGTTCGGCAGATTTGCCCTCGCCGTAAATGACTTCAGGAAACCCCTTGCGCAGACTACGGTGATGGTCCACGTGGGCGTAGCCGAGGTCCTGGCATGCCAGATGTTCGAGTTGCTGCGCGGCATTGTGCGGAGTCTGAATGCCGGCCGCCACCTCTTGAAGCAGTTTCAGAAGAACGTCCTTGTTCATTTTCCTGCGAGCGATCCTGACATGTCTTGAACCCCTGCCGGTCTAACTCATTCGACCGGTTGCTCCTTGATGCCGCCCGTAAGCGGCGGAAGGGAGGGGGCCGCGGATGAGGATTTGGATCCTAAGGATCGTTCCACCTGTTCCAAACGTCGCTGGACGGCGTTGACGGCCTTGTCGATTCGCGAGATTTCCTGATCGAGGGCGATCTGATAGAGGCGTTTGGCCTTGAGAATCTCCAGTTCAAGGGCATCGCGATCCAGCTTGCGAGCCTGCAGGCCGCTTAACTCGGATTTCACCTTCTCCAGTTCGGACCGGGAGCGATCCATGTATCCCGCCAAACCGGTGAGATCCTTTCCGAGGCTGCCTTCAAGTTTTTGGAGACGCCCTGACAGCGTTTGGATTTCACTGCGCAGGGTCGCGCTGACTCCGAGTTCCTCGCGAAAAGGAGCCAGCGCCTGCAGCTCCTTGCTGAGCGCCTGAACGTTTTTATTAACGGTGGCCAGGGCCTCATCATTGCGTTTGGCGGCCTCCTCGACCTCCTTCTTGTCGGCCTTGGCGGCATTCAGCTTGTCCATTTCCGATTCGCCCTTGCGCAGCTCTTCCTGCAGTGCCTGAAGCTTGGTCTGGGCATTCGCCGCCTCTGCCAGCGCCGCCTCGATTTCGCCCAGCCGGGCGCTCAGCGCCGCCGTCTTCTGCTCGGCAGCCGTCGCCAGTTTTTCCACCGAGCGCAGATCGCTGCTCTGGGCACGGGTTAAGCGCTGGGTCAGGTCATGGTACGCCACATAGATGACGATCGCGATGAGGCTCGGCAGCAGCAGCGTCAGAAAGCTGATTCGCTGACTCAGCCGGTTCACTCGCTTCTTGAGCTCTTCGTCCGCAACGGCAATCTCGGGTTCCTCGTCCCCCGGTTCAAAGCGGAATCGGTCTTGGTTGCCCATACGATCTATGGTTCCTCCGCGGGTCACTCCCATTCAATCGTGCTCGGCGGCTTGGAGCTGATGTCGTAAACTACCCGATTCACCCCATCCACCTCGTTGATAACCCGATTGGATACGCGAGCGAGCAGTTCGTGAGGAAGCCGGGCCCAATCCGCCGTCATCGCGTCCCGGCTAGTCACGGCCCGGATGGCGGCGATGTTCTCGTACGTGCGTGCGTCGCCCATCACTCCCACGCTTTTGATCGGCAGCAGGACGGCGAAGGACTGCCAAAGCTTCTTGTATAGGCCTGCGCTGCGGATCTCTTCGAGCAGGATTTCGTCGACGTTGCGCAGGATGTTAAGTCTGCTCGCCGTGATTTCGCCGAGGACCCGGATGGCCAAGCCCGGCCCTGGGAAGGGTTGTCGCCAGATGAGATCCTCCGGCAACCCGATCTGCTGGCCGAGCCTGCGGACTTCATCCTTGAAAAGATACTTGAGCGGCTCGATCAACTTCAATTTCATGCGTTTCGGCAGGCCCCCCACGTTGTGATGCGACTTGATCACCGACGACGGGCCGCCAAACGCTGAAACGGATTCGATCACATCGGGGTACAGCGTCCCCTGCGCCAGGAATTCGGCGTCCTTGATTTTACGGGCCTCGGCTTCAAACACCTCCATGAACACCCGGCCGATGATCTTGCGCTTGCGCTCGGGATCCGTCACCCCGCGCAGTGCTTTTAGAAAAAGGGGAGCGGCGTTTACGAAACGAATGTTGATCTGCAGGTGCTGTCGGAGAGTTTGTTTAAGCTGCGCGGCTTCATTTTTACGCAACAGGCCGTTGTCGACGAAGATACAGGTAAGGTGCTTGCCGATGCCTTGGTGAATCAGCATGGCCGTCACCGAGGAATCCACCCCGCCACTCAGTCCCAGGATGACCTTCTTATCTCCGGCCGTCCGACGGATCTCCGCCACCGCCTCTTTGGCGAAGGACTTCATGGTCCAGGATCGCTTGCAGCCGCAGATGTCGAACAGAAAGTTCCTTAGCATGGCTGCGCCCATCGGGGTGTGGTCGACTTCCGGGTGGAACTGAACGCCTAAAAGGTTGCGGCGGCTGTCCCATGCTGCGGCGAAGGTCGTATTGGCGGTGGAAGCGGTCGCCTTGAAGCCCAGCGGCAACTGTTTGATGGAATCCCCATGGCTCATCCAGCAGGTTGTGGTGCGGGGGACCCCCTTGAACAGCCCGTCGGCATTCTTGACGGAAAGCTCGGCGAACCCATATTCACGTTTCTGAGCGCGCTCCACGCGGCCGCCCAGGCCGGCCACCATGAACTGCATCCCATAGCAGATCCCCAAAACGGGAATGCCCAGGGTAAAAACAGCCGGGTCGATCTTGGGGCTTCCGGGTTCATAAATGCTGGAAGGTCCTCCAGACAGGATAAGCCCTTGCGGTGAGTGCCGTCGGATGGCCTCCAGGGCGCTGCTCGGCGCTTCGATCTGGCAAAACACGTGATTCTCCCTCACGCGGCGGGCAATCAGCTGGTTATATTGGGAACCGAAATCAATGATGATGATCATGGCCGACGTCCATTTCCAGAACCATGCAGAATCTGTGGCAATTACCGTTTGCGATGAATTATCGAATATGGTAAACACGCTCGCAAAAGTCAACGGCAAAATTCGGGCCGCGCCCGTGGGCCGGGCTGGAACCCACTTACACTCCATAATCTTAAATCTGAGAGGAATTAAGGTCATGTATGAGAGCAGTGATTTGCGGAAAGGACTGAAAATCGAATACGAGGGCGATCCCTACATCGTCGTCCAGTTCGATTTCGTTAAACCGGGCAAAGGGCAGGCGCTCTACAAATGCCGCCTGAAGAATATGCTCTCCGGCGTTCAGTTCGATCGGACGTTCCGGTCCGGTGAAAAATTCGGCGAGCCGAACCTGGAAGAAAAACAGATGGAATTCCTATACAAGGACGGCGACAAATTCTGCTTTATGAACACCGCTACCTTTGAGCAAGAGTTCGTCGGTGAGGGGCAAGTCGGCGAGGCGAAAAGCTTCCTAAAGGAAAACACCGTCTGCTCCGTTCTTTTCTACAGGGAGCGGCCGATTGGGATTACGCTGCCCACCTTCATGAATTTATGTATCGTCAAGGCGGATCCGTGGGTCAAGGGGGATACCGCGTCCGGGGACTCCAAACCGGCGACGCTGGAGACCGGCTACGTGGTGCAGGTGCCGACGTTTTTGGAAGAGGGGCAACTCATCAAAATTGATACGCGTACGGGTTCCTACGTCGAACGTGTAAAAGAATAGGGGGGCCAGCGCGAACCGGGTGGGTGGCTGCGGCCGCCGGAACTCAGCGGGACTGGAAGCTAAACGGGTGTGTCGTCGCCCCCCCGGGGCGCCGTGCTGTCGATTCGGGGGGCATGAGAGGTCCTGGTGAAAAACTGAAGCTTGACCGATCCGATCGCGATGATATCGAGATCCTGCAACATAACTGATTTCTTGACGGTTTGATCGTTGACCCGCGGTTTGCAAAAACCGCCGGCATAGCTCAAGTAGTACCCGTCCGGCCGCCGACTGATGGTTGCCGCCGTCTCACCGACCAGGAAGCCCTTCACCACGATTTCGGATGTCGGCGCCTTGCCAATCTTGATCAGCTTGCTGAAGAGATCCAGCTTGCCCTGACCGCCCGATAGATACGCAAGATAACCTGAAGCATCGTCATGGCGCAGCAATGGCTTCGGCAGCACCGGGGCGCTTTTTTGAACCATGGATCGGTAGTTACTGGTATCCATCACCATGGTCTTATCGATTTCAGCCGGAGTTCCGTCGACGGCTGCGTCGTCTTCGGTGGAAAAAACCAAAAAGTGTTTTCCGATACTGACGATGTCTCCGTTCTTAAGCCAGTGTGAATTCACCAGGCGCTCGTTGACAAACGAGCCGTTTTTGCTTTGAAGGTCTACCAACACGAAGGCATCACCCACCGAATCGACCTTGGCATGGTGCCCCGAGACCGCCAGGTTTTCAATGACGATGTCATTATCCTTTCGTCGACCGATCGTCAGCGATTTGCCTTTTTCGACGGGATAGCGTCCCAGAATATTGTCCTTGAATTTGAGTGTGATGTTCGGCATTCGCTATTATTTCCTAAATAATTTTCAATTCAATTTAAATTGATACCCGCCGTTGCGTCATCCGATTCATCCATTTCATCCATTTTCGAAAAACCGAGCTGCGCTTGCGTCGCACGCTATCTACCCGCAGGACGACAGCGGAGATATTATCATCGCCACCCCGTTCGTTGGCCAAGGTTACCATCGCACGACAAGAAGAAGCCGGGGGATGGGCGCCGGTGAGCGCTATGATTTCGTTTGGCGTAACTTTGGTGCTCAATCCGTCTGAACAGAT
>CAZEKN010000004.1:19817-24505 GCA_964512755.1 uncultured Desulfatibacillum sp.
ATTCTCGAATGATTCATTTTTTCCGATAAAATCGCGTATGGATTCCACCACCAGGGTACTGGCGACCTCTCCGGCCTGATGCCCTCCCATTCCGTCGGCGACCAGATATAATCCCCCGGCGTCATCAATGAAGATGCGATCCTCATTGGACTGCCTTTTTTTCCCAATGTCGGAAATGCCGGCTGATTCAACAATTACCATACTTGCACTATTTTATTCGCAAACAGCTACAAGGTCAAGGCGCAGGAGGCCGGACTTGCTTCGAACAAATAGAATAATCGTCTTCAGCGTTGCACGGCTTCTCAGGCATTTTTCAGGCGAGAAAATGTCGGCTTGCGCGCCGGATGGGATGAGCGCCGGTCCGTTTTAACTGCCCTTGACAAAACCAAACGATTTAAGTAGGTTTCCCTGAATTCGGCGCGATGATCGAAACGATTTGAAGCTCAGGAGCCGGCTCACATGACGTTGACCAAGGCGCAAGTTTCGGATGCCATCCATCAAGAGCTCGGCTTTCCCAAAAACCGGTCCGCCGAACTTATGGAGCTTCTGCTGGAGCTGATCAAGAACAAACTCGAAAATGGTGAAGACGTTCTCGTCAGCGGATTTGGAAAATTTTGTGTCAGGCCTAAAAAGGAACGCCGGGGGCGGAATCCGGCGACCGGCGAGGATATGCTGCTGTCCGGCCGGAGAGTGATTACGTTCCGTTGCTCTCACTTGCTCCGTAAAAAAATCAATGACGATCTTCCCTCCTCAAGCGGATCGCATTCGTCCTAATAGTTGCCGGTCGCTGGGTTGACTGACGGCGGCGGGCCGGCCTTCATCATCCACACCGCTCGGCAGAAACGGGCTTCCGCAATCATTCGTGGCAGCGAACTCATGTCGGGACTTTTTATACTGACCAGCAACCGCATGGAGGTGTTGATTGAACGCCTGGCGGAGATGCTGCGAGTGCCGTTGGCCTTTGCTCTGACGCCGGAGATCATTATCGTCCAAAGCCGCGGTATGGAGCGCTGGCTGTCGCTGGAGCTGGCCCGTCTGAACGGCATCAGCGGAAATGTTCGGTTTCCATTCCCAAATGCTTTCCTGGAGTCGCTGTTCCAGACGATATCAAGCGCTGATCCGGCCGGATCGTCGCCCTTCGACCCCGACGTCATGACGTTCCGCATTATGGGACTTATCGAGAAGTATGCCGACCGTCCCGATTTTGAGGCCTTGCGGAATTTCTTGGCAGAAGACCCGGGTGGAGGGAGGCGATATCAGCTTTCGTGCAAGATTGCCGATCTCTTTGACCAGTACCTCGTTTTCCGCCCCGAGTTGATTGAGCGCTGGGAAACCGGGCAGATCGATCCCTCGAATCATCACCGCTGGCAGGCGTCGATCTGGCGGGAGCTGGCTCGGCTCACGCCTGGAGCGCATCGGGTCCACCGGCGCCGCATGCTGGCCGAGGCCGTCCGCAGCGGTGTCGACAGCTTGGCAGCCTTGCCCCAGCGGGTGTTCGTCTTCGGGGTCTCGTATCTTCCACGCTTTCACCTGGATATTTTCGCTGAGATTTCGCGGGTCGTTGATGTGCATGTGTTCTGCATGAACCCCTGCCGCGAATACTGGGCCGACATCGTTTCCGAGCACACCGTCCAAAAAGTGCAGCGGCGGATGGGGGCGCTCGAAGGCGTTGAGGACCGCCTGCACCTTGAGATCGGAAACCGGCTGCTTGCCTCGCTGGGCGCCCTCGGGCGGAATTTCCTGGGCATGCTCACCGATTTCTACGGCCAGCAGGCCGAAACCTTTGTCGAACCCGACGGTCATTCGCTCTTGAGCCGCGTCCAATCCGATATCCTCAATTTCCGAGACGCTTCTCCGGAGCCAGGGCTTTCAGCCGACGCATCCATTCGAATTCATGCCTGCCACAGCCCCATGCGGGAAGTCGAGGTCCTGCAGGATCAGCTGCTTTCCATGTTCGAAGAGGATCCGCAGTTAGAGCCCGACGACATCATCGTCATGACCCCCGATATAGAAGTCTACGCCCCTTTCATTTCGGCGGTCTTTGGCGCCGCCGCCGAGCCTCGGCACCGCATCCCTTTCAGCATCGCCGACCGCGGGCCCCATCGGGAGAGCGGCTGCCTTCGCACCTTTTCCCTGCTGTTCGACCTGCGGGACAGCCGGTTCGGCGCCGGCGAAGTCCTGCGCCTGCTTGAGGCTCCGGTGGTGTTGAAACGCTTTGGTTTGGAAACCGCCCATCTGCGCCGCGTGGAGCAGTGGGTCCGGGCGGCGCGCATCTGTTGGGGGGAAGACCAAGGCACCCAAGCGGCATTGGGCCTTCCGAGGCATCCGCACAACACTTGGAGGGCCGGAATCGAAAGGCTGCTCCTGGGGTATGCGCTGCCTTCCCGGGAAACCGAAGTCTTCCAAGGGATTCGCGGCACCGACGCCATCGAGGGCGGCGACGCGCGGGTGATCGGCCCGTTTCTGGATTTTCTGGAGCAAGTGTTTGCCTGTTCCGCCCGGTTGCGACCGATGCGGCGTCTGGACGAATGGCGCGGCGAGATCCGCGAGATGCTATGCGCTTTTTTCCCGGATGACGACGAAACCGAAGCGGATCTGCAGCGCGTCCGCCGATTGCTGGATACGATGGTCGACCGGGCGGCATCGGCCGGTTTTGATGCGGAGGTCCCGGCGGAGGTCGTGCGCGTGTTCATCTCCGAGCGGCTCGACGGAGAGGGCGCTGGCCGGGGGTTCATGACGGGAGGGGTGACCTTCTGTTCTATGCTTCCGATGCGTACCATCCCGTTTAAAGTGGTCTGCCTCATTGGAATGAATCATGATGCCTACCCCCGCGAAAGCCGGCAGCTCACCTTCGACCTGATCGCCCAGGCGCCGCGAGCGGGTGACCGCTCGCGGCGCGATGACGACAAATACCTCTTTCTCGAGTCATTGCTGTCCGCCCGCCGCCGGTTTTACATCAGCTACGTGGGGCAGAGCATTCAGGACAACAGCCTCATCCCACCCTCTGCCGTGGTAAGCGAGCTCGTCGATCTGTTGCAGTCAGGATACGGCCTGCCGGCAGATCCGGCGTCCGGAGGCTTGGTCACGCGTCACCGGCTGCAGGCGTTTTCCGCCGACTATTTCAAGAAGGGAACGGGCCTCTTCAGCTATTCCGCGGAGGACATGCAGGCCTGTTCCGCGGCGGCCGTCGCCGCGGCGCCGCAGCCGTTTGCGCCGGAGCCGATCGCGTTGACGGATGAGGAAGCCTCCGCCTGGAGCCGGGCGGACCTCGGACAGTTGGCGGCATTCTTCGCCAATCCGACCCGGTTCTTCGTCCGCAACAGACTGTCGGTGCGTCTTGATCCGCCCCAGGCGGCGGCGGCGGACAGCGAACCGTTTTCCATCGAGGGACTTGATCGTTTCGATTTGGGCAGCCGCCTGCTGCACCAGCGCCTGAGGGGCCTCCATCCCGCGGAGCTCTTCGCAGCGGTGCGCGCCGACGGCCGACTGCCCCACGGGGCGCTGGGTGAGGTGGAATTCGGCAACCTGTGGGCCGAAGTGGAGCACTTTGCCCGCCGTCTCGATGCCTTGAGGCCGTCCGCCTCCGCACGGACGATTGATGCGCAGTGGGACATCGCCGGCTTTCACCTGTCGGCACGGGTCAACGGCATTACGGACAGCGGCTGCCTGCGATACCGGTTCGGCAAACTGCGCGCCAAGGACCAACTGGAGCTATGGCTGCTGCATCTGGCACTCTGCCTGGCAAGCCCGGGGAACGGCGGATGCGAAAGTGTTTTCGTTTGCACCGACCGCACCTTGCGCCTGAAGCAGACTCCGGCCAGCCGGATCGTTTTGGAAACGCTTCTGGACACCTATCGACAGGGTCTTGAGCGGCCGCTGCGCTTTTTTCCGATGTCATCGCTGGAATATGCCCGCACTCTGCGCGCAAGCTCTTCTCCCTGCCGGGCCATGGGAGCCGCCCGCAGCATTTGGGACGGCAACGGGATGCAGCCGGGCGAGAGCGCGGATCCTTACTACCGGCGCTGTTTTGATACCGGCGATCCCCTATGCGGTGAGTTCGAAGAGTTGAGCCGGCGGATATTTGATCCTTTTCTGGAAGTTGCCAGCAGCGAAAGGCCGGCGTGATGGAAATCGGTTCGATTATCGACATTCTGCGAACCCTTCCGGAAAGCGCTGCCCTGAAGCCCGGCGATCTAGTGAACGTGAAAGTCTTGGAAGTTTTAAAAGACCAGCGGGCCATGGTGGACTTGGGCCGATTCCGGGCCATCGCGGAAATTACCTTCCCGGTGGCGGCGGGGGATGATCTGCGGGTGAAGGTCCTGGAAACCCAGGGGCGGTTGACCCTTCAGCTGGTTCCGGACTCCGGCGAACCGGCGCCATCAGCCGCACGGGGCACAGGACCGGTAACGGCGGCGGCGCTGGAATCCCTGCACCAGGTGCGGGTGCGGATCGATCAGATGACCGATGCCATCCTGACCCCGTCGGGCTCTCAGAAACCGCCACAACTGCCGGCCGACCTCCGGCCGGTGGCCGAAGCGTTGCGCCAATTTCTCGAACCATTCGAACCTGGGTTAGGCACCGAAATTCTTGCTCGACGGCTCAAGGGCTTTTGCGAGGACTCGGGGCTGTTCCTGGAACCCCATCTGGCGGCAGCGCTCACGAAAACGGCCGACGGGACCGGGGGGATA
>CAZEKN010000005.1:0-24478 GCA_964512755.1 uncultured Desulfatibacillum sp.
TCCTCGCCGGCCCGGTGCTGGCTGGAGGGGTTGTGATAGTCGTGCCGGACGGCCTCGATCATGGCTTGCTTGACTTCAGGCAACAGTGGATTGGACGAAATATGATCCAGGTTGATGTATTTCATACGACAGCGCTCTCCTCCTCCGGCGACGGCATCAATGCTCTTCCTTGAGGTCATGCTGGCAGGCATCGCAGAAGGTCACGCCCTCATCGATCTCCACATCGCAGTAAGGACAATAGCACTTGTCGCCGTGTGAATGCTCATGCTCATCCTTGCGCTTGAGTTCTGGACGCCGGATACCCGCTTTACGGTCTTCGTAGTCCCGGATGGCCATCTGCAGGGCGTCCGCACCCAGGTTCGAGCAGTGCAGCTTGTTCTTCGGCAGTCCTTCCAGGGCTTCGGCCACGTCTTTGTTGGTAATTTTTTTGGCATCTTCCAGGCTCTTGCCCTTGGCGATCTCGGTCAGCATGCTCGAGACCGCGATGGCCGACCCGCATCCAAACGTTTGGAATTTAATGTCGTCGATGCGTTCGTCCTTGATTTTGAGATAGATGGTCATCATGTCCCCGCACAGGGGGTTGCCGACTTCACCGACACCGTCGGCGTCCTCGATGGTACCGACGTTGCGGGGGTTACGGAAGTGATCCATCACGACCTTGTTGTACATCATGAGCTCGTCTCCTCTTGCGCTGACCGTCACAAATTTGGCGAAACAATAAGCACGCCAAGGTGTTAGTAAAGCGTGGACAGACTTATAATCCAATTTCAGCCCGTTTCGCAACCACCTTTCAAATGAGAACCTGCCGCGGAAGAACTCCCATGCCGGGATCCAGGTCAGGGTCGTTTGCGACCGCCGTCAGCAAGTGGCCGAGTTTGACTTCTGGGAGATATCCGCATAAAGCGTCTAGACGCTTATGGCCTCGGGTTGCGACCGCCTAAGCCAGGCTGTTCTCGGCCTTTGGAACATCGTTAGATGCACCCGCGCTGCGGCAGGGACGACCGCGCGCCGGATCCATCCTAACAGAACGATCTCCGGATATGGCTTTGACCTCGCGAGCTAAACGGCTGTTGCCGGCAGCGGCCGCCCTGTTTTGTCTCCTGGCCGTGCTCGTCGTGTGGCTGCCGACGGTCTGGATCAACCGTCCGGAGGCCCGGGATGCCATTCAGCGCTATCTGGGCACCGCCATCGGCGGAACGATTGCCTTCGGCCGGATCAACCTGTCGATTTTCCCGAGAATTTGCGCCTCGGTCGAGCATCCGCGGCTGGACCTGCCGGACCAGGTCACCGCCCGGGCCGCCGAGATCGACCTCTGCCTGCAGCTGCTCCCCCTCCTGCGCGGCCGGGTCTTGGCCGATTCGGTGCACATTCGATTTCCGGAAATCGACTTGACGGTCTCCGAGATGCCCGTACCGGCTGCCCACCCCCATCCGGCCGATATCCTGAACCTCCTCGCAGAAGCGGCCGGACGGCTGAAGCATTTCCCCGAATCCGCCATCGAGATGAGCGATGGCCGCATGACGCTTTTCGGGCCTGAGGGAAGCCGTCTCGAATTTCGCAGTGTGAACCTGCGCTGGTTCCGTAACGGCTCGGACGTACAGTGGACACTCGAGAGCGAGTCCGATAGTTTCGCCTCTTTAAGCTCGGGTGGCCGGCTGGACACGGGCTCTCTCAACGGAACAGCCACACTCAAAGCCGCCGATGTTCAAGCCCATCGCGTTTATGCCTGGCTCAGACCTCAAGATCCCTTTCTCGTTCGCGAGGCCCGGCTCGATCTCGACATAGCCGTTCGCCTGGACGGCCCCGAACACGTGAGTGCGGTGATTCAAGCGAAGGCGCCGGCCATCACCCTCAGCCGTCAGCACCGCGAAACCCGCCTGAGCGTAAGCCGGCTGATGGCCGATGTGGCTCTCTCCCCGAAAAGACTGGCGGTCGACGTACACGAATGCGTAACCGCCGCCCCACAGGCTGCCATCGAGCTCTCGCTCGTCGTCGACGAGCAGGTCCAACCCCACATCGACGTCAACCTCGGGGGCCGAGGCGACGCTGGCGAGGTTCGTCGGGCGGCCCTGGCATTGCTGCAGGAGTCGAGTGATGTCAGCCGGGTTTTCGAGGTCCTGCGCGACGGAGAAATTCCCGCGATCAGCATCAACCTGCGCGGCAACACATGGAATGAACTGGTTGCATTGAGCAACCTCCGGATCGAGGGGCGCCTGGAAAACGGCCGGGTGTACCTTCCTTGGATCGACCTCGACCTGGATGAGGTCGCCGGGAATGCTCGAATCGCCGGGGGCATCTTGGAAGGAAACGATTTGAAGGCCCGTTACAAGGGCACCCGCGCTGAAAACGGGGCATTGCGCGTCGGCCTCTCCTCGGCCGACCCGCTGCTGCAGCTCGACATTTATGCCGACGCCGAGCTATCCGCGCTGCCGGCGTTTCTGGCACGGGTGGTATCCGATCCGGCGTTTCGCAACGAGATGGCGCTCCTCCAAGAGTTTTCCGGCACGGCCCGCGGAACCCTGCGGCTCGACGGCACCCACCGGAACGTCTCGGTCGAGGTGCTGGCCTCCGAAATCGACGTGAAAGCTCGGCATCAACTCATCCCCTACCCGTTCCGTTTTCACGGGGGAGCGGTTGCCTATAATGGGGATTCGATCAGCTTGAGCGGGGTGGATATAACCATCGGCAGTTCCAGGCTTTTCAAGCACAATTTAACCCTCGGACTTACGAGGGATCTGCCCGTAGAAACCGACTCGCCCAAGGGCGTCATCGATCTGTCGGAAACGTTCAACCTGTTTCGCGACCGGCCTCCGTTCAACCACCTGCATCGACTGGGAGGTATCGTCACGTTCAACCGGTGGCATCTCACCGGTCAATTCTTTAAGCCAGCGACATGGAAGCTGACGTCGAGCGGAACCGTCGAGGACCTGGCGGTTGAATCTGAGCTTCTGCCCGGAACTCTGAACTTGCCTTCAGGGAGTTTTGACTGGCTGGGCCAGATCATCCATTACGCGGGAGCCAAGGGATCCATCAACCAATCCGCAATAGAAGGGCTTGCGGTCGAGGTGGATTGGACAGGCCCGGGCGTGGCGCGAATCCGAGCCCAGGAACTGGACGCGTCGATCACCGACATTTTTCATGTCGTTCAAACGTTCCCGAATGCGATCCGCTATGTTGATAAGCTTTACCCCATGGACGGAACCGCACGGATGCGGGATGTCAGGCTCCAGACGCGACTGCTTCCGGACGGCCTGAATATAGATCGGTTCAAGGCCGAGTTTATAGATTCCCGTATCACGTCGGCTCCCATAGGCCTTCCGTTGACCCTCACCGCCGGGGGCCTCGACTGGCAGGACTCAACGCTTAAGCTTCGGATCACGAAGGCATCGCTGGGGCAATCCGAGGTCCAAAACCTATCGATCGCCGCAGACGGGAGCATCGACGGTGGCCTGGAACTACGGACCGATAGCGCCGTCATCGCGTGCGGCGAGATCTATGCGCGTCTGCTGCCGCTGGCAGGTCTGGAAGGTCTGCGCGATGATGTGCGCGGCATACAGGGGACCCTGACCGCGTCCCGCGTCAGCCTCAAGGGGCCGCTCCGGGACCCTCGGAGTTGGCGCATCCAGGCCGTATCGGAGTTCAATGGTATCGTCGTGACCACTAATTTTCTGGACGATCCGATCGAGCTGCCCATGGGGCGGCTGACGTTCGCGACCGCCGAAGGGCCGGAGGGCCCGTCGACCCTCCTTCACCTGGATTCGATCCGGGTGCGCATCGGAACGGATGCAGCGGTCCTGTCCGGCGAGGTCGTACAGGCGGACAGCGGCACGACCCTCCAACTCGGCATCCGGGCCGAGACCCTCGACTGGAGCAGGATTCAAAAGCTCTCCGACCGCTTCGCCCGACATCGCCGGCCGGACAGCCGGCCGGTGCGCGGACGCCTGAACCTGAGCTTGGAACGCTTGGTAATCGACCGGGTTCATCTGTACCCGCTCCATGCAGATGTGCAGCTCAACGCGGAAGGCACGCAGATCGAAATCGAGCGGGCCGGGTTCTGCGGCATGACCCTGATCGGCCGCATGGCTTTAGACGGACCGATGGTGGACGCCTACCTGGTCCCGGTTGTAGATGTCATGCCGTTAGACGGCGTCATCTCCTGTCTGTCGGAGGAGAAAAGCCTCTTCAGCGGCAATTTCAATTTGGATGGGCAGATCAGTTTCAGGGGTCCGCGTGACGACATAGTCAAGGCATTGAAGGGGCGGCTGACATTTGTCGCCGAAGATGGCACCATCCAGCGATCGCTTCTCTTCGCCAGGCTTTTCGCCCTCCTCAACCTGGCCGAAATCTATCGCGGAAAGCTCCCCGATTTCAGCAGCCAAGGACTCGACTACAAGCGCATGAGCGCGTCCATCGAGGTGAAGGATGGCAAGTTCCATTTCAACGACTGGTCGATCAATGGCCGCACGCTTTGGATCGGCTCACGGGGCGAGATCGACATCGACAGCCAGCAGATCGACTTCACCATCATGGTCTCGCCCTTCAAGACGATCGACCGGATCATCAACGCGATCCCGGGTCTTCGCTGGATACTCGGAGGCCGGCTCGTTGCCATTCCAATGCAGGCCGTCGGCAGCCTGGACGACCCTCGGGTGATTCCGTTGTCTCCTTCCGCCGTGGGAACCAGCATCGTCGAAATGATCGAACGCACCCTGCTGCTGCCCATCCAGGTCATCCAGCCGCTGGTTCCGGGCATGCAGGAGACGTCGAGCGGAACGATCAGCCGCTGACCGCCCATGGGTGCCACGGCTGCTTGACATTATGCCGATCAGCCCCACATTTGCGCGCATCAGCTGCGCTCATCCGAGCGTTGGCAATTCCTCTGTTGATGAGGAGGACAAGGAGGTCGACGATGGCATATACCTGTAAAACCTGCGGTGCCGTGGCCAATGAACCCGGACACCTGTGCAACCCCTGCGGAGACAAAACCAAATGCAGTTTCTGCGGTGCTCCGTCAACGGATGCCAAACACGTATGCAAGGATAAGCTTTCCGCCATGAAGTATGTTTGCGGCGGGTGCGGACGGGTGGCCATGGAAGCGGGTCACCTTTGCAATCCGAATCCGATCCGGTAGCTGGACGCACAAAACCGGCGGGCCCAGCAGCCCGCCGGTTTATGGAGGAAGGCATTGTACGATTTCGACGAGGTTGTAGACCGGCGGGACACGGCCAGTGAGAAATGGGAAAAATACCGAGGCCGGGACATCATTCCGATGTGGGTGGCGGACATGGACTTTCGCTCGCCGCCGGTTGTCCTCGAAGCGCTGCATCGGCGCACCGATCACGGAGTTTTCGGCTATACCGGCGCTTCTCCGCAGTTGGGTGAAGCCGTCATGCAAATACTGGAGCAAGACTACGGCTGGGGCATCGACCCTCAGTGGATCGTCTGGCTGCCGGGCCTGGTGACGGGCCTGAATGTCACCTGCCGGGCGGTGGGCTCGGAGGGCGATGAGGTCCTGACGCTGGTGCCGGTATACCCGCCCTTTCTATCCGCTCCGCGCTACTCCAGGCGAGGCGCGGTGCGTGTACGCCTGCACGAAGCGGCCAACTGCTGGAGCATCGATTTCGAACGCCTGGCGGCCGCCGTCACGCCAAAAACCCGGCTTTTTATGCTCTGCAACCCGCACAACCCCGTCGGACGGGTATTTGAACGGCATGAACTGGAGCGAATAGCCGAGCTGTGCCTGTCGCACGACATCGTGATCTGCGCGGACGAAATTCACTGCGGGCTGGTGCTGGACCCCGGCAAACGGCATATCCCGATGGCCACACTCAGCCCGGAGGTCCAGCAACACACCATCACGCTGATGGCACCGAGCAAAACATTCAACCTGGCGGGGCTCGGCTGCTCGTTTGCGATTATACCCTCGGAGATCCTGCGCCGGCGATTTCTGGAGGCCAAGGCGGGCATCGTTCCCATGGTCAATCCCTATGGCTATTTGGCGGCGCTTACGGCCTATACGCACGGTGAGCCGTGGCGCCAAGAGTTGATTGACTACCTCCGCCGAAACCGCGGCCTTCTGGCGTCTTCCCTGCCCCAAATGGCCGGCGGCCTATCCATGGCGCCGGTCGAGGGCACCTACCTGGCCTGGATCGATCATCGCCGGGCCTCACTGGCCGACCCCGTGGGTTTCTTTGAAGAAGCCGGTGTGGGGTTACAGGATGGCCGCGACTTCGACGGCCCCGGCTTCGTGCGCCTCAACTTCGGCTGCCGTCAGGCCCTGCTGCGGCAGGCCATCGAGCGGATATCCATCGCTCTGCGGAAGCACGCCAGCGCTTGAAATGCCGCTTCCGCTCATGACGGAAGAGGAGCAGGCGCAATCTTCGGCCGATGGGCGCTCACGATGGATTGATCTTCGTGAACTTGGCGCCCTTAAGAGAGATATCGGCCATAAGACCTTTGACATCGAATACAAAGCCGACAATGGGATCCTTCAATTTGGTGAAGTCGACCCGTTCGCCGCCCCCGATGTTCACGAGGGCGACGTTTCCGTCAACGCCGGCCTCCCAGCCCTGGCTGGTCTGAAACTTCTTCAGGACGGCATCCGTCATGAAAAGAATGACAATGTCTTTGGCTTCTCCGCCGATCTGGAAGCCGATCGAGCCGGAAGCGAGGTTGTAATAGGAGACGGTTTTGCCGCCCACACGCAACGCACCTTCTCCATACTCGCCGCCGACGATCAAGCCGGCCTTGATTACGCCGGGCATCACCAGGATCCCTTTGGCTTTGGCGGCCATCTCTTTTCCGCCCTTGACCTGCTGGTAGAAGCGTTCGAGACAGCCATTGACACTGGCGTTGATCTCCTGAGCCGTCTTGGCCCAGGCGCCTCCGGCGCCGAGGGTTAAAACCATCACAGCCGCCATCACCAACACGGCCGCTCGACCGCCCCTTCGAACTGCTGCCAACCTTCTGGTTATCATGCTGAGTATCCCTCTTTTCAAAAAAGATTCAAGCCCCGTTTCAGCACGTTTGATCCGTCCGAAGCGTTGTGCATTCCAACCTCTTAACCATCCCCCTGGCACTGTCAACTCATGCGCAGAGGGCTTATCCCTAAAAAAGAGCTTGGCTTATTTGATCAGCCGGCGGCGCATGAAGATCAGCGCCAGCGTGGTGAACAGGAAGGCGAAAACACCCAGGTAGACGATGCTGAGCAGCGGGACGGTTTCGCACCGGCCGAGGCAGACCAGGCGGGCGAGCTCAACCAAATGGTAGAGGGGGAACGCCAGTGCCAGCGGCTTGGCCCATAGCGGCAGGTTGGAGACCGGGAAGAAGGTCCCGCTGAATAGAAACATGGGGGTCACGAACAGAAAAATCGGAAGGTTGAACATCTCGATGGTCGGAACCACCCCGGTGAAGAATAGCCCGACGGCGCCGAAAGCGATTCCACCGAAGAAAGCCAGGGGAATGGCGATCAGCCCGTAAGGGAACTGCACGTAGCCGAACGCCCCCAGCACACCCAGCATGATCGCAGCGGCGGCGGCGGCTTTGCTGGCGCTCCAGACGATCTCGGCGATGATGATTTCCTCAATCGACAGGGGCGTGGCCAGCATGCCGTCGAACGTTTTCTGATAGTACATCCGTACAAAGGACGCATAGGTGGTTTCGAAGAACGCGTTGTTCATGACGGCGGTGGCGATCAAGGCCGGTGCGATGAAGGCCGTGTAGGAAAGCTCCGCCCCGCCGTAGCGGATTTGGCCCACGATTCCTGCAAAACCCAGGCTGAAGGCCGCGATGAATAGCAGCGGCTCCAACAGGGGGGTGATGAAATTGATCTTCCAGATCTTCTGGAATGTGACCAGATTGCGCCGCCAGACCTTCCAGAACCGCCAGGATATGACTCCGATTTCCATGATCGATCTATTTCAGGGCAATTAATGGATCGTTTGGCCGGGAACCTCGGTCGATACGATTCACTTCAACATCCGCATCGCCGATGCGGCGATGCGTCTAATCTCGCAACTCCCGACCGGTCAGCCTCAGGAAAACATCCTCCAGCGTCCCGTTGCGAAACGTACATTGCTCATGACAGAAATTGGCCCGGACCGCCGCGCTCAGATCGTTCCCGTCCGGGGTGTAAAGAATGATGCGCTGGCCGAGATCGTCATGCGGGACGTGCTGAGCCTTCAAAAAGTCGCGCAATGCCTGATCGGGGCCAACGATTTCGATCACATGGCGGCCGACATGCCTCTCGATCAGATCGGCGGGACTGCCGTCCACGAGGATCTTGCCGGCGTCGACGATCACCAGGCGATCGCAGAGGCGGCTCGCTTCCTCCATGTAGTGCGTGGTGAGGACGATGCTCAACCCGCTCGACTTTAGTTTCTCCAGCCGGTCCCACACCTGGTGACGGGACTGGGGGTCCAACCCGGTGGTCGGCTCGTCCAGGATCAGCAGGTCAGGCCGGTTGATGAGCGACCGCGCCAGGATCAGACGCCGGATCATCCCGCCGGACAGGTCCATGACCTTGGCGCTCCGGCGGTTGGACAACGCAAAGAATTCGAGCAGCTCACGGGCCCGAGACGCCGCTTCCTTGGACGGGATGGAAAAATACCCCGCGAAGACCATCAGGTTTTGCTCGACCGTCAGGTCCGGGTCCAGGGTATTGTCCTGCTGGCAGACTCCGATCCGCGCCTTGATCTTGCGCCAGTCCTTGGAGATGTCCATTCCGAAGACGCGGATGATTCCGCGGGTCGGCGGGGAGAAGCCGTAGAGCATCCGGATCGTCGTGGTCTTGCCGGCACCGTTGGGGCCTAAAAGACCGAAAAACTCTCCCGACCTCACCGTGAAGGATATCCCGTCGATGGCCGTGACGTCTTGAAACTTCTTGAAGAGATGTTGAACGTCGATTATTGGCTGCATAACAAAACTGCCGATAGGCCTCTCGTTTCACCGGTCGGTCCGTGCTGAAAAACAGCGCCGGCCGTAGGCCACACTATGGCACCGCCGTCGGCAAAAGGCAACCCGCTGAACGGACATGGGCAGAGAGCAAACGGCGTGGAAGACATTCGCTGGTCAATCGATGCGTTCAGCTCCATGCCGGATAGGATCCTTTATTTCAGAGCGGAAAAGGGTCCGGCATATCCGGTGAGCTCCACATAGCCCTGGCCTTCAATCGGACTGCCTCCCTTGACCCCTTTGACCGATACGCTTCCCTCCCAGTAGGTGACGCCCGTGCTCGCCGAGGTCTGCATTTCCTGGTCCGGCAGGTTCGACGTCACCTCGACGTCGATGCCGAGCAATGGGATCTTGATCTGCCAACCCGACGGATAGACGGCTCCCGAGGCCTTGCTCCTCCATGTGTCCAGAATGCGTACGTCAAAATAGCCGCGATCGAGATGCCGCAGGACTCCCAGCGAATCGATGTAGCTTCCGCTCGAGGCCGGATTCAAGCCCCCGTCCTCTTTGCGCAGTAGAAAGATCATGAATTCGCTCCGGTCGGCCAGCTGGATGCTGAACCAATCCCATCCCACCGTGCCGGGTTCAAGCGGCGCGGTGCTGAATTCATGGTCCATCCAGCTTTCGCCCTTCACGGGGATGGACTTGCCCGCAACCGTGATGGAACCGCTCGTCTCCAGCCGGCTGAAAGAATAGTAGCAGCTGGCCCGCTCCGGCGTCGAGCCCTTGCGGCTGTAACCGCTGATCCCGTGTTTGACAGGCGGCTTGGTCGGTTTCAGTTCCAGTTGAAACGCGAAATCATCGGCAGCTACCGCTAGTTTGTGGGAATCCGGAAAGATGACCGCGCTCCAGCCCGGAAGAAAAAGCGTCACGTCCTGACCGTATTGGACCCACCCCCCGATTCCCAGTCCCTCAAGGCCCTCGCGGCCGACTTTTTGAGCCTGCAGATGGCGTTTGGCCGATATGTCCGAGACGGCCGCGTGGCCGATGTAGATCTGCCGGGAACGCCAGGCCGAGGGGGGATCCGGCCATCCGGCCGAGCCGCCGAACGGCGTCAGCTGATAGCGAAAGAAGGTGAGCTGGTACCCGAAACGCCGGCCGGTCTCGGACTTGAGATTGCCGGTGTAATACCACCATTCGTTGCGGAATCCCGGGTGCGGGGCATGGTCCCGCGGGAATTCCAGCCGGCACGGCCCGGTGACCGGGAGGAATCCCGTGGGAGGATCTCCGGCGTCAATGGGCATCACTCCTGAAAGGAGGATCATTGAGGCAAGAATGAAAGCAACGGTGATTCTCATCTGTTCTCGTCTAACTGTCGGTCGGCTGCAACCGGCTTATCGTTCACGCAACAGGGCCGCCGGAGGGGCCCTGAAAACCGTCCGCACGGCCGGGACCGCCGCCGCCAGCGCCGTCAGTATGATCAGCGGCAGGGAGAAAGCCAAGGCGCCCCAGTCGACCACGTACAAGAACGTCCACCCGAACGACTGTCGGTTGATGACGTAAACCAGCAGATAGGACAGGATGAACCCGCAGGCCAATCCCGCCACCTCTCCAGCCGCGACCAGGAAGGACGCCTCCCAGAAGATCATCCCCCGGATCTGGCGAAAGCTTCCTCCGACGGCATATAGGGTGTTCAGCTGGCGGGTGCGTTCCAGCACCATGACCGTCAGCGTGGTGGTGATGCCCAGTGCGGCCACGGCCAGGGCGATGAGCAGCAATACCGTGGTGATGGCAAAGGTCTCGTCGAAAATCCGGAGCACCGATTCGCGCAGGTCTTTGCCGCTGACCATGTCCAACGCGTCGCCCCAACGCTGGATGATGGCGTTGCGCAGGGCGCTCACCCGACCGCCCACATCCGACGTGCGGTCCTTGAAGAAAAAGCGCACCCCGCTCCACTGAGGATCGTGAAAGCGCTCCTTGAAGTGTTTCCAGGAATAAAACACCACCCCGCCGTCCGTGCGGTAGTCCCGGATCACGCCGACGACCGGAAGCTCAATGCGCGAGCCCTCGATCTGGGTCCGAAAAACATCGCCGATGCC
The DNA here is from genome assembly GCA_964512755.1 of uncultured Desulfatibacillum sp. Taxonomy (GTDB): domain Bacteria; phylum Desulfobacterota; class Desulfobacteria; order Desulfobacterales; family SpSt-501; genus SpSt-501. The sequence goes on from CAZEKN010000005.1 coordinate 10,992, forward strand.
AAGGCCGGTGCGGCTTGCGAACACCTCTGATATCAGGACCCCTTCCCCCTGCACCAGCAGCGGCCGTGTCTGCGGGAGGTCACCCTGCAGCCACACGAAGCCCCCGTAATTCAGGAAGGTCTCCATGCCCATGGCTTCGAATTCATAGGGGAAGTCGCCGTAATTCATCTGGTATCGCCGGCTTGGCACATAGTCGGCGCCGACATCCATCTGCTTCAGCCCGGCCACGATGGTTTCGGGAATGGGGAAGCGGAAGCGGTTGACCTGGCCCATTTTGGTGGTGACGAACAAGTCTCCGCTGACGGTCTGCCGAACCCAGAGCTCGACGGTGTGCCGGAAGCTGTGGATCATAACGACCAGCGCCGTAAAGAGCGCCACGGCCGTGATCAGCGCGCCCACGGATATGGCCGTACGCGCACCGCAGTCGCGCAGGTAGCGGCCGGCCAGGTATGCCGGAATGCCGGCGAATCGACGCAGCAGCGGCGCCAGCCGCTGGCCCAGCCGTTCCAGCATCCAGGGCGAAAGCAACGCAAAACCGATGAAGAGCAGCATAATCGCCAAATATCCGGGCAGCGGAACCCCGGCCACACCGGGCAGCAGCGACAGGGGGATGCCGGCGAGGATGCAGCCCAGCGCCCAAAGGGCCAGACGCCGGACCGAGCGTCTCCTCCGGACACCGGCCTGGGAGATTTCCATCGCCTCCTTCGGTGGAACGCCCATGGCTTCTCGGGCGGGCTGCAATGCCGCGCCGGCGGCCGTCAACAGCGTCACCCCGAGGCTGATGGTGATCTCCAGCGGACTGAGCACAAGGCCCTCCACCTGAACCCGTACGAACAGCGTTGAGATGGTCTGGCTGACGCCGTGGAGCAGATATTTCACCAGTAGCGAACTCAGCGGAATGGCGAGCAGCCATCCGCAGACGCCGAAGAGCACGCCCTCGCAGAGGAAAAGCATGAAAAGCGTCCGCGGCGAAGCCCCGAGCGACCTCAGAATCGCCAGCTCCCGGCGCCGCGCGGCCACGTTCAAGGCCACTAGGCTGTAGACCAGGAACATCCCCACGAACAGCGAGGCGAAGCTCAGCACCGAGAGATTCAGCTGATAGGCCCGGATCATGGCCGTGCCGCTGTCCCGCGCCGCCGAGGGCGAACGCAGCTCCAGTTCCTGCGGCAGTTTTCGCGCAAAATCGTCGATCTCTTGCGGGGTGGCCTTGGGTTTGAACGTGAGGTCGATGCGATCCAGCAGTCCGTGCAGGCCGGTGAATTCCTGGAAGGTCGCGATGTCGGTCAACGCCACCCGCCCGCCTTCGACCAGCGCCAGGCCTTCCGGCATCAGGATGCCGGCCACGCGGAATTCCGCCGAATTCCGCGTATGATCCAGCTTCAGACGCGCACCGGAAACGATCTGCAGTTCGCGCGCCAGCGGCTCCGTCAAAATAATGGTGTAGGGCTCGCGGATCAGGTCCAGCCATCGCTCGGTCGCCTGGTCCCGGTCTCCGCTGATCCGCCACCTGCGGAAGGGCTGGTCCAGGAGCGGGTCGACCCCGATCATCAGAAACGAATGCCCCGGCAGGTCGGACCGGCGGACATAGGTCGTGAGCAGCGGCGAAAAGTCCTTGACGGCCGGGTGGCCGAGCAGGACGGGCAGGACGCCCTCGGGCAGATGGCCGCCGGGCCGCACCAGCACCTTCTGCGCGGTGCCGGCGAAGAAGTCCATGCTGCGCACGAAGGAACTCAGGGACGCATGCACCGCCAGCCGGACGCTGGTAAATACCGCCGCTCCCAGGGCGATCCCGAGCAGTACAACCAGTGCCCGGCCCCAATGAGTCCGGAGGTTGCGCAGGCTGAACCACCGAAACAGGCGCAGGAAGAACATCAGCCGTCGCATGCCGGGTCCGTTATGGCGCCATCCCGGATCCGGATATGGCGGGTCGCCAGCGCGTCGGCCAGATCGCTGTGAGTGGCGATCACGACGGTGCGCTTGAAGGTGCGGTTCAGTTGCCCCAGCAGCTCGATGACGGTCATTCCGTTGCGGCTGTCCAGGTTGCCGGTCGGTTCATCCGCGAGGATGAGCGCGGGGTCGTTGATGAGCGCCCGGGCGATGGCCGTTCGCTGCATTTCACCGCCGGAGAGCTGGTCCGGGTGATGGTCGCGCCGGTTTTTGAGACCCAGCCAGTCAAGCAGCTCCAACGCCTTGCGGCGGATGGCGTCGGCATCCTTGTCGGCGAGCAGGGCCGGCAACGATACGTTTTCGAGCACGTTCAGAGTGGGCAGAAGATTGAAGGACTGAAAGACCATGCCGACGACCTCGCGCCGGAATCGGGTCAGGTCCAGGCCATGGCTGTTCGACAGGTTGTTCCCGGCGACCGACAGATCGCCGGAGGTGGGGCGGTCCAGCCCGGCCAAGAGAGACAGCAGCGTGCTCTTGCCGGAACCGCTGTTGCCCTTAAGAACCACCAACTCGCCGGGCGCCACATTCAGATTGACCTGATTGATCCCCACCACCGAGCCGTCCCCCAACGGGTAGATCCGGGTCAGATTGACGGCATGAATAACGGGTTCATCTGAAGGAGTCGAAGGCATTTAAATTCCGATTTGCGTTTCCGGTGAGACTCGTCGAAGCCCCAAACGCCGGGCGCGTCTCAGCCGCTCCGGCAGAGGCAGGCGATGCTCAAACAAATTCAAGGTGACAGAAACCCTTTTTGAACCGCATCGTCGATCAGGGTGCGCACGTAGTCCCACAGCAGCGGCGCTCCACGCTCGACCGGCTGCATCCGCCGGACGACCTGATGGCGTCGGATCCCGTGTTGACGCCAGACCTGTCCCTGCGTGAAATAGTTGTGCAAGAAGGCCTGGAACCGGTCCATGGCGTGGGCATAGCGTGCCTCCGTCGTCTCGGCCGCTTCGAACTCATCCCAGAGCTTCCGGAAATCTTGAACCTGGTCGGCCGGCAGCAGGCCGAAGATACGCTCGGCGGCCCGCTGCTCCCGCTCATGCTGGTCCATTCCCGCCAGTTCATCATAGCAATAGGTGTCGCCCGCGTCGATTTCCACCAAGTCGTGAAGCAGAAGCATGCGGATCACCCGGTCAAGATCGACGCCGTTTGAATCGGCATATTCGGAAAAAATCATGGCCGACAACGAGATGTGCCATGAATGCTCGACGGAGTTCTCACGCCGGCTGCGGTCGAGAAGGATCGTCTGCCGAAAGGTATGTTTCAGACGATCGATTTCGAGCAGGAACTCCACCTGGCGTTTGAACCGATCGCTGTTGCCGGGGATCAGCCCCGGATCAACCGGGATTCCGGCCGGCAACTGCAGTTTCACAAGCGTGTCCTTCATCATGCTCCGGGATGTGCTTTCTCGTTCGTCCTGCCCGCCTGCATCCAACGTCAATCTCGGCCCGGGGCCTTCCGGCCCCAAACGGAATACACCGGATCGGCATAAAGCATCTGGCCGAAATACTTGTCATTTTCCGGACGAGGCAGGCCCTGCACGGAATTCGTTTCAAGGTCCCTATATTGACCCGACTTCAGGAAATATTCAAGCACCATTCCCATGCGCTCGAACTCGTGCAGCTCCGTCCAGGCGCGGATGACCTTGGGAGGAAACCAGCGGTTGGAAAACGTTACGATGAACGGCCCGCCGGGTTTGAGCACGCGGGCGACCTCGTCAAACACTTCAAAAGGCCGCACCAGGTACTCCACCGAGACGGTACAGATCACGGCATCGAAGCGGCCGGTGCCAAAAGGCAGAACCGGCTGCAGATTGAGGTCGCGAACCAACCGCTCCGAGGCCCTCGGATTGGCGTTCAATTCGTCCCGGTTCATTCCGAGCACGACCAGCGCCTTGAGCGGGAGGGCCTCCGGCAGATGGGATCGCCAGCTTCCCATCAAATCGAGCACTTCTGACTCCGGTGGGATCAAGCGCCCGTAGAGCTCCGAAATAACCCTGATCGCTGCATCGTCGATGTGGTTGACCAGCCGTGGCCGGTCGTAGAACACACCGTCCTCGTTTTCATCCGTTCGCGCAAAAGATCGGTCGCCAAAGAAGTGGGTCGGGCCGCCGTTGGCGCGCACCTGCATGCCCGGACCCGCCAGGACCGTCTCCAGCCAGTCGATGGTGGCGCCGCCGTGCTCCTCGAACTTGGGCCGTAGGTCCTGAATGGCGACCTCGAGGGAGAAGGCCTTCCCGGCCATGGGATGATTGAAATCGGCGTCGAGCCATTCCGTTTCAAGCCCGATGCAGCGAAACGGCTGGATGTTTTCCCGGAAGACTCCGGGCACGCCGCGCAGGATTCCGCGCGGATAAAAACGCCCGTAGCGCGGTTCTATCTCGGTTCCCGAAAGCCACCGTTTTTCGACCTCCGTGCGTCGCACCCGGTAGACTGCGGCAGGATTTTTATGCGGCAACGCCTGCCCCGGTTGGAACCTGAGAGCGACCGACCGGACGCCGGGCTGTCGCGCCACCGTTTCGCAAAGGCCGGCCGGCAGAAGGTCCCGCCAAAAATTCACGCGCTGAGCGTGCCGGCAGTCGGTGTGGCGGATGCCGTCGAGCTCCCAGCTCACCCGGAAATCCATCGTTGCCAGCGCATCGTCATATATCTTCATGAGAACCGCCTTTCTATCCAGCCGCCCGGCCACTGAGCAGAGGGCTAATCATTTCACAAAATTTGCTGTTTAGAATAAGAATGGAACCTTGACTTGCCAATGGGGGAAGCCGAAGTCGAACGCGGTATCGCATTGCCGTCAGTGTTTGTGATATAAGCCAAAGGGGTTTTCATAAAGAACTGCCAGCGCACCGCCTTGGCAGTATTTTTGAAATCATGGTTGAATGACGTTTCCGGAAAAACGCGGTAGAAAAATGCGGTAAATGATTTTATGAAACCGGAATTGAAGAGGCTTTTGGCGGAAAAATTGCTGGCCGGCGATTCTGCAACCGAGCGGCGTGTCAATCCGGTGGATCGTCGGAGGATGAAAACGTATATTATTCCTGATCGAAGATCCGGCCTGGCCGACAGGAGGGCCGATACCCCCGAGCTGATTAAGCGGTTTCTCGCCGGCTATAAACGCGAGCGGCGGCTGGCCGTCAGCGACCGGCGCCAGCAACACACCTTCATCTTGAACGATCGGCGTTCCGGGGTCGCGGACCGGCGATCGGGTTCTTGATTTTTGAATCATCCGAGACAGTCAAGGAACCGCCCCAGGGGAAATAGCCCCCCATCAAGACCAGGCTGCCCGACTTGCCTAACTTTCCGTTGGTTGTGGCAACCTGGGAGCTGCCTGGTGAATGAGTAACCTCTTCATAATTCCGCATCAACTCAGCCGGTTAATAATCCTGCCACTATGGAGCTACTCGCCTTTTAAAGATTTCCACTAAATTGCCGAATATGGATCAGGGGATCAACGCGAGTTTGAAACACTCCTGACGATGCATGTTGACCCGGATCCCGATAAGGAGCCAAAGCAAGACCACTTCTCAACGGATGGACACCTCCGACTATATACAGGTTAAAAGCTCTCAGCTGAATCTTTATCGAAAGATCCCTTTCTACTATGAGACAACAGGTGGTGGTTTTGCTTTGTATAAACCAACCGGCGTGACCTTAAGCGAGATGCGGATCCGATATCGGATGCTTCCGAGAAGGCTCTATATCAAACGAAAAAATAAGGTTGAAGCCATCCAGGAGGTGCAAAGCGAATTCAACCGAGAAATAAAGAAGTGCATTAAAGACAATGACCTGCTGAAAGTCCGTGACATGGTACAAAACATTGTTCACGTCACGTTAGACGAACCCGTGACCGGAAGCCTTGAAGGAGTCAGCCCGACCGTGAACATCCTGGTTGGAGAGGTCACAAAGAACCGAGATATTGTAAGAATACTCTTTGACCTTACCAGCAGAGATTACACCACCACCCGGCATTCCGTGAATGTAATGGCCTTGGCTTTGGGCTATGGCAGGCACGTCAATTTCGACAAGCACCAAATGAAGATCCTCGGGCTTTCAGCGCTTTTGCACGATGTTGGCAAGGTGCTCATAAACGCTGAGCTTTTAAAGGCCCCACGCAAGCTTACGGATGACGAATTTAATGAGATAAAGAAGCACCCCACGATGGGGTTCAATATCCTGGGCACCTGCAAGTTTAACAATAATGAAATAAAAACCACCGCTCTGGAGCACCATGAGAAACTGGATGGAAGCGGATACCCTGACCAGAAAACCGACATCTCAGAGTTTGGTCAGATTGTCGCGATCATCGACTGCTATGAGGCTCTGACCAACGACGAAAGGGTGTACCGGATGGCCATCAACCCGTTGACTGCCCTTGAAGTCATCCGCACTGAGATTGTTGATGCGGGGAAATTCTCGCGTAATATTTTTAAAAATTTTGCACGCTCTCTGTTAAATCTATACAGCCCATCCTGAGATTTAACTCGGTTGGCTCCGACACATCGATCAGACGCACCGTGGAGACGAGCGCCAGTTCGCGGACGCCACGCGCAGCACCAACACCCGCAGTTCAAAGACCTTTCGGCTCCGGGCTGCGATCTTCAGGCACGCATCGCGAATCTCCCCAGCGGTGCGGACCTCGACAGTCTTCGATCGTTCAGGCTCCCAAACGGCATTTGATGAGGCGGAGACAAAAAAGAGCACCGCGCTGAACAACAACGACGAGATGAGCGCGGCCATCATTGCGAACAATCCGACGAACATGACAGCAGCTGTGATTCCAAGCACCGCAAACACACCGGGAAGATTCAGGCAAACCGCCTCGAAGGGCAGCTTAAGCGCCAGTAGAGCGCTCAGGATGTTGACATAAGGTTGGATCGCAACGATCCACTGTTCCCAGTTCGAATTGCCGGTTCTAGCGAAACTCGCGGCCGGCCCGAACAGCGCGGCGCCAACAATCAGCCACATCGCGATGACAACAACGGGGAACACCCGCAGCGGCAAAAGGCCTACAACTCGAATTATCGACCACGCCCCACGGCCAACCTGAAACAGTCTGCGCGTGCCGATCGTAACCCCGATCGGTGATAACTCGGCATCGTCGAGCGTCACGAGACGCCAGGAACTGCCAATCGTTTTGGCAACCGCGAAGGTCACCGCGCTCGTGGCGTCGTCGTAGCCGAAGCGGCGGAGGAACAGCACGAGTCGTCGGCGTCCTCACAGCCATCGGAGCCCGCTGCGCAAGCCGACGACCGTGATGGGTGTGCAGATCGCCCAAACGATGAGGATCTCACGGACCGGCTTTCTTCCGGTGGGTGAGCACGCATTCAAAATCTGCGGCAAACCCCAAAAACCGCAGAGCGGGATGTTGGTATCATACCAAGCGGAGCCGACGACCTGTCCCCCACCCTCAACGTGGCGTATGCAGTTTTGAACGATTAGTCTGATTACCCCCAGGATCTCTTTTCATCCCACCCCTGACGGAAAAAGTCCTGTCCGTGAGCATTTCCCTTATTGAAATGAGGCTTTTCCCCTATAGACAACTATTTAAAATTATATAAAAAAGGGAAAGAAATGCCTGCAACCTTCCTGAACAGCATTCGCCAAAAAGGGATCTGCTCATGGAAAAACGAGCCGCTCCGCGGTACCTGATGAACACCCCGATTGTCTGCAGCTATTTGAATTTCGTCCAGTCCGGCAAAGTGGTCGGCGGCATCATGAAAAACTAAGGAAGGAACATGTTCAAGCATATTCTTTTGCCGACCGATGGGTCGCCCTTATCCGAGGCCGTGGTGCGCAAGGCCATTCAGTTTGCCAAATCCATCAACGCCAGAGTAACGGGCTTCTGTGTGGTGACTGCGCTGCGCTACGTCGGTTGCGATGCCGAAATTGGGACAGAATTTAAAAAACAAGCTGAAGCAGCCGTGCAAGCGGAGGCGACCAAAAACCTGCTCGCGATTGAAATGGCAGCCAAAGAAGCGGCCGTACCGTGCGACACCGTTCAGGATAAAAGCGATCAACCCTATGATGCTATCATCGAGGCCGCCCAAGTCAAAGGCTGTGACCTCATCATCATGGCTTCCCACGGCAGGGCGGGCGTTAGCGCGCTGCTGCTCGGCAGCGAAACCCAGAAGGTGCTGACGCATTCCAAGATCCCCGTGCTGGTGTACCGGTGAAAGGAGGCATCCCAATGTATGCATCGATCCTCGTAGCTTTGGATGGGTCCGATCAAAGCATGTTTGCCTTAAACCATGCCCGTACGATCGCAGAATGCTTTGGATCCAAGCTTATACTGGTGCACGCCTTCCCGCACACGTCCGACCTGAGAGACTCCATCGAGTACAATAATCTCGTTGCACTGCGGATTAAAAGGGGGGAAGAGATAATCGAGACGGCGCGGAAACAGCTCGGACGAACTTCAATCAGGGTGGACGAGGAGTTGCTTGAAGGCCCTGCGCCGGAGGCCATCCTTTCAGTGGCTGCCACACGCAAATGTGATTTGATCGTTATGGGCTCTCGAGGGATGGGTTCACTCAAGGGAATGGTATTAGGCAGCGTCAGCACCAAAGTCTCCCATTACGCCCGCTGTCCCGTGATGGTGGTTCGATAGGCGCCGGCATGCCAAGGCCACCTTCTGCTTGAAGCTCATCGCAAGATCCTGTTTTTAATTTTTCTCCGGCAGGTACTGCCAGTATCGTCTCGGAAGGTGGCGCAGATGCAGTTTCGGGTTGTGGCGTTCGATGATGTCGACGGCGGTGAAATAGGTTTTCCACAGCTGCCGGCAGGCTTCATCCGACGTGCCGGCCGGGCCCGGCTCTGAAGGAAGCATACCGGAATCGGCCCGCACCTCCCTGGTTTTTGCTGTATCGAAAAACAATCCGTAGTTCCTGACCGTATCGAAGATGATCCAGCGCTGGTCGGCATAGCGCTGCTCGAAATGCCGGCGGATGAGCGGCAGGACATCGTAACGCGGATTGACCAGGGCCATGTACAGATCGTTTTCCATTTTCGAAAAACGGACCAGCCCTTTCATGCAGTGGGCCTCACGGATAACCTTCTGACTAAGACGCTCGATGGCGATACGGACGGCCGGATCTTGCCGGCCGCCGGTATCGGCGCCCGCCGGGACAGCCGCCCGTATGTGCCGGTAAATCAGGATCTCCACGCCGGACTCACCGGCCAGGTAGGCCTGGTAAAGCTGTGCTCGGCCGTCCGAACCCAGATGGTGCCCAAGGCCCTTCCACACCCGCGCGGCCTTTTGGGCATCACTCGAAATGCCCACACATTCCTCGAAGAGCCCCGGCCGATGCATCTTCCGGGATCGGATCTGCGCCGGCTCGGCCCTGCCGGCATAGGCTTCGAATACGGCCGTGAGCAAGCCATCAAATGTCCCGTCGGTCAGAAAGATAAGCTGCCGGCCGGACGTTGAGGTCACGGCAACCGATAATTTCCGGCCCGTTGAAATCTCACTTGTAAACGGACCCCCTTCTTCGGCTTTGGCCGCACGGCTGAGAACAGGCTGGCCCGGGCAGACAATGAAATGGGCGGCACGTTTGAGAGCCACGCCCATTTGCTGGAGATGCTCGTACCTGATCAATCCCTGCCGCCGCAGGCTGACGATTCTTTTCGCCGATCGCAGGCCGATTCCCGGGACCCTGAGAATCATGTCATAGTCGGCCGAATTGATGTCCACCGGGAACAGGCTTGGCTGCCGCAGCGCAAACTCAAGCTTGGGATCGGTCTTGAGATCCAGATAGGGCTGCTCCGGCCGAATCACCTCTTCCAGGGAATAACCATAGAGCCGCATCAGCCAGTCGGCCTGATAGAGCCGGTTCTCCCTGGCCATGGGCGGTTCCGGCAGCTCCGGCAATCGGGGGTCGGCGGCGTTGACGGGAATATAGCCGGAATAATAGACGCGTTTGAGCGCCTGGCTCCGGTATAGGCTTCCGGCCAGGTGCAGAATGTCGTAGTCCGATTCCGGACTGGCGCCGATGATCAACTGGGTGCTCTGTCCGGCCGGTGTAAAGTTCGGAGTGCTTTTGAGCCGCCGGCGGTCTTCGCACGTTTCGAGAATGGTGTCGCGGATGACGCCCATGGGGTCCAGCACCGAGCGGTAGGTCTTGTCGCTTGCCAACCGTCTCAGGCTCGCCTCGGACGGCAGCTCGATGTTGACGCTCAGGCGGTCGGCCAGCAGCCCGGCCGCGCGGATCAGCCCGGGGCTCGCATAGGGCACGCACTTCATATGGACGTATCCGTTGAACCCGCGTGAACGCAAGCTTCGCACCGTCCGGATCAACTGCTCCATGGTGTCGTCCGGGCTGCGGATCACGCCGGAGCTCAAAAACAGCCCTTCGATGAAGTTGTGCCGATAGAAGTCGATCGTCAGATCGGCCAGCTCGACCGGTGTAAAGGCGGCCCGCGGGATATCGTTGCTGGCCCGATTCGCGCAGTAAGCGCAGTCGTAGACGCAGAAATTGGTGAAGAGGACCTTCAGCAGCGACACGCAGCGGCCGTCCTCGGTAAAGGAGTGGCAGATGCCGCTGGCAGCCGTGTTTCCAAGCCGCCCTCCCCAGTTCTCCCTCCGGCTGCCGCTGGACGCGCAGGAAACGTCGTATTTGGCAGCGCCTGCCAGTATTTCCAGTTTCTTCTGAATGTCCATGCAATCCGGCTGCGATCAGTAATGATGCTGAGACTGTGGAATATAGGAATCAAAGGCAGGGAAAAGCAATACCGAGCAATGGTTTCAGCCGAGCCGGCATGCCGGCTAGTTGCGAATTTAATTCCTTGATATTTATAGCGAAATTATTTCTGGTCGCTTAAACCCAAAAATGGCACGGGTTCTGCTAATGCCGGAAGGTCCATACGGCCTTGCGCGACAGCCGGCTCGGGGCCGATATTTCATGGCTGAGTGAGATCAACATATGCCTCTACCCTTAGGACACCTCGCGATTGGATTGGCCACGCACGAATTGAGTTCGGACCAGTCGGCCTTCGGCCGCTGGAAGCTATTTGCGGCCATCCTGATTCTCGCCAACCTTCCGGACATCGACATCATCTTCGGCCTCCTGATCGAATGGAACGGCAGCGCCTTCCACCGCGGACCCACCCACAGCTTGTTGTTCGTTTTGGCTATCGGATTTCTAGCATCAAGGGCTTCGGGGATATGGATGGGGTTCCCACGGTTGGGGTTTCCAATCTGCTTCGCTTTGATTCTATCCCATGTGGCGGCCGATGCGCTGTTATCGACTTCAGCCGTTTCCTGGTTCTGGCCGTTTGAAGCCAACTGGTCGGCCGGGCACAGCGGCTGGCAGGACGTTTTCGGCATGGTTCTAAAGGGGAACGCCCAGGATGCCATAATTATCCTGTCCGCCACCGCCGTCATCATGGCCCGACGTATGGCGCGAGCCCTTCGCGTCGGCTTGATTGTGCGGCTACGCCGCATCAGCGGCCACCCTACGAAACCGATTTCCTGACTGCCCGCTCGATCAGGCTCTCAAAATCCATCGCAGAGGGTTTCCACCTTGCGGACGTAGGCGCGGATGTCGCACTTGCGCTCCAGTCCCGAGGCCATCATGCTGCGGACCTTGCCGTAGATCGCCCGCTGCGGCCAGGCCCGGTCGTGAACGCCGTAGACCCAGGCCACGCCGGCGTAAGAGTTCGGATCGCGGCCATCCAGGAAATATTTGTTGTTCAGCGCCAGGGTCGTGGCAAAGCCCTCCTCCGGGGTCCGCGACCACTCCAGAATCTTCTTGCCCCAGTACATGCGCATGTAGTTGTGCGTGAAGCCGGTGCAGACCATCTCACGCATGGCGGCGTTCCAGTAGGGGTCGTGGGTTTCGGCATTTTCGAGCCGGGCGGCCGAATACCGATACTCGCGCCGGTCGCGGCGGTGTTCGGCCAGACTCTGCTGGGCCCAGCCCGGCAAGCAGGTATACGAATCGTAGTTGGCGGTGAAATGGGTGAAGTTGCAGGCGAGCTCTCGGCGAACGATCATTTCCTCCAGAAACGCGTCCTTGGCCGCTTGGGGTGCGGATGCCTGGGTCACCTCGAGCGCCAGATAGAGCGGCGCGATCTGCCCGAAGTGCAGGTAGGGGCTCATGCAGGAAATGTCGTCCGTCTGGGGCTGGTTGTGATTTTGCTCGTAGCGCGTGAGGCGGTTTTTGAGGAACTCGGTGAAACGCCGCTCCGCCTCCGAGGTTCCGCCGCGGAACCGGCCCGAAACCGGGGGCACGCTGCGGTCGATGCGGAGCGTTCGGAGCAGGGCCGCAGGGTTATCGACAGGAATCGCCTCCAGTTTGAGTTCGCCCGTCGGAGTTCCCACGGCGATGGGGGGCAATGGCTTGAGATAATCGGCCAGCTGTCGATGGATCCTCGACCGAAGGGTGCGAGCGCCGATTTCCGCCTTGCCGGATGCCGTCTCCACCGGCACGATCAGGTCGCTTTCCACCTGCACCACGCGGCAGGCGGCCTCGCGCGCCACGGTCTGCCGCCATTGCCGCTGATGCCGGAGATAGCCGCGGTCGCACACGAGGAGGCTGGCCTCGCGCCCCAGTTCCATGGCCACGGCCGCCGGAGAACCCCGGCGCATGACCAACCGAATGTTGCGCTGCCTCAGAGCCTGAGCGGTTTCCCTCAAGCCCTCCAGCATGAAGGTGTAATGCCGCAGGTTGGCATCGGGGTATTCATCCGTCAGCCCGAACGCCACCACCACGCCCTGCTTTAAGCGGTTCGCTTCGTGGACGGCATATTCCAGCGCGTGATTCATCTGCGCGCGCTGCGACTGCTGCATCCAATAGAGCACGTAGCGGCCTTGAGCGACATCCCGGTCGTTCAGGACTTGAATCCGTGCGTCTTGAATGGGCGATGCGTTCAAGCGGTCAATCCCCCCACCCGAGGCTCAAGGTTTCGTTGAGTACCGCACGTGCTTGCGCAGCTCCAGCCAGTCATGCAAATCCATGACGGCCTTGTTCAATTCGTAGCGGCCGTCGGCGAAAACACCGTAGTCCCCGCCGCAGCCCATGGCCGAAGAGAATCGGATGGTGTTGGCGTAAATCAGCCAGCTGTCCGCCCAGCGCCGCTCGACGCCTTCGTCGAAGGGACTGGCTTTTTGGTCCAAGCCCTTCGCCAGGCCGGCCGCCCAGATTTCTTTCATGATTCGGGTCGCGCCGAGGGTCTTGGCATTGGTCTCGCGGATGGTGTTCTCGAAGCGCGCCCACTGGCCGTCGACCCAGGAAGTGCCGTGGCAGCTCAGGCACACCGCCTGCAGGGTCTTGCGCCGTTTTTCCATTTCGTCCGTGCTGATGAGATACTTGGCGGCAAATCCACCGTCGAAATCGGTCGGCAGCGGCTGGCCGTTCTTATTGCGGATGATGGTGGTGTCCGGTTCGATGGGGTGCGGATGGGCATAGATCAGGCCGAAAAGGCGCCAGGGCAGCCGGTCGTTCATCTGGTGCGAGCGCTGGGCCACCACCTCGCCCTCGGTGTCGACCACCAGGCTGACGTGGCAGGCCGCGCAGGTCGGCGCGGTGAAATCCTTGCCGA